>NZ_KI542748.1:5598-6428 GCF_000496155.1 Ferroplasma sp. Type II | reverse complement strand
TGCAGGTTTCAGAATAATAGGGAAGGATAAGCCGGTAAAATCACGGATTAAATATAAACCCACAATTTCAATGGCAGTGTTTATGGTTCCTTTAATTGTTGGCATATCCCTTATAAATATATATTATCTGCTGATTTCCCTGGCTATTTTTCCGGTATTCCTGTATATACAGATAAAAAACCCTGTAATTGACCCTGGATTGCTGAGAAACATAAAATTCTCACTCATAACGCTTGCATCTTTCCTGGAATCCTTTGTGTTTTTTTCAGTTTTGTTCGCTCTTAGCCTTTACTTCCAGAGCGATCTGGGCTACAGCAGCATAGAAGCTGGACTCATAATATTTACTTATCCTGTTGCCTCCATAATCTCAAGCCCTATTGGCGGTATGCTTTATGACAAGTACCCAAATCCTGAGGCAATTATGGCTATAGGCGCATTGCTTGAATGCATTCCTGTTCTTTTTATCGCCATTTATCTGAAATTTATACCTGAGTTGTTACTGGTAGCTGGATTCGGAGGATCATTTTTCTGGTCACCATCCACCACCATGATAACAGATGCACATGAAGAAAAATTCCGTGTACAGGCAAATAATGCAATGTTAATATTAAGAAATATTGGAATTATAACAGCTATATCCATACTTCCGCTTTTTATTCTATATTTTTCAGGAATAAACGTTAGTCTGGGAGATATTTTTGTTTCGAGTACAAGGACAAATATCTCAGCGGGGATAAGTGCCTATCTTGTATTTACCTCTCTTGTATCCTTATCTTCACTGATTTTTATCTTTATGTACCATCTGAAATCAAAAAGTAATGAAACTAAGG
>NZ_KI542748.1:0-5527 GCF_000496155.1 Ferroplasma sp. Type II | reverse complement strand
GCCGATGACCCGGGTTCAAATCCCGGCGGGTCCGTATATTTTCACAGGTAAAAAATGATACATAATTCTCTTTAAAAAGGAGATCTATTTAACACAGATGAAAACTAAAATATTATGTCTATACTTGATAATTTATGATAAATATTTAAAAATTAATATTATTTAGAACGTTTTAAAAATTACACCACGGACAAGTTCTGAAAATATTTAATTAATTTATTATTTATTGAATAAATGTATATTTCATCCCGAGAATTCCCACACATCCTAAACTCAGTGGGTTTCTTTCTTGTGGATTGAATTGTAATAATATAACCCATTCTTTTAGAGTTAGTCAAATAATTAACTATGTTTACCTGAATCCACAATCTTCCAGAAAGGTATTATGTGCGAACACAGAAATATACCTATTAACCGACAACTAGAAACATAAGAAATCCGGTGGATTATGGCGTCAAGAAACTGGTATTAAAATAATTAATTATCTATGAAAGTAATTTCCTACAAAATTATTTATAATCAATGAAAATCAGATTCAATGTCTCCCTTCATCAACCGTTCCCCAGGATTTACAGTGATGAGATTTCCAGAACTTATTAAAGCCACAGTGGTTTCACGACCTAATCGATTCCTTGTAAGGGCAATGGTTAACGGAATTGAAACAGATGTCCATATACACGACCCGGGAAGGCTTAAGGAGCTAATATACCGCGGAAACAATATACTAATAAGGAAGACCAACAATAAAAAAACCCATTATTCTGTCACATTCTGCGAAAATGGTGATATCTGGACATTCAATGATTCAAGGTACCATTCCCAGATCGGTTCTATGTTTATAAGAGAAGGCGGGCAAAAGGAAGTAAAAATAGGAAACAGTAGAATAGATTTCAAACTTGGAAATTCATACATTGAGGTCAAATCAGCAACGCTGGTGGAGGATAAAATCGCAAAATTTCCAGATGCACCAACAGTTCGGGGAAAGAAACATCTTGAAACCCTTATGGGGCTAATAGATGAAGGATACCAGGCATATGTACTGTTTCTTATATTCAATGAAAACGCCAGATGTTTTTTACCTAATTCTTGTAGAGATCTTGAGTTTTCAAGTTCATATTACTCGGCAATTGATTACGGGGTTAAATTCAAGTTTCTGGTTTTCTCATCTCAAAATGGAAATGTTGTGTTTAAAAGAAGCATAGAGCAGTGCAGATAACCAATAATACTTATATGATTTAAATGTATGATCTTTAATGGGATTGACAGAATTATCAGACAGGGAATTCATAACTGATGTTGCTAGAAGATTATTGTCTATCAGGGCAGTATCCCCCAAATCTGGAGGAGAAGGCGAATACAAAAAATCACTGGAACTAAAGAAAATACTGGGTGAACTTGGATATAATAATTTATATGAATACAATACAACTGACGATACAGGCACATTAAGACCAAATATGATATTAAGATTAGGTAATTTTGACAGGACATTGTGGATTATATGCCATATGGATACTGTTCCCGAGGGCGATATATCGCTCTGGAAGCATGATCCCTTTAAGGCCACATTTGATGGTGACAGAATATATGGCAGGGGTTCTGAGGATAATGGACAATCCATATTCACCTCACTTTTACTTCTTAAGCAAATTGACCCTAAAAATTTGAAAATCAATTTAGGGCTTGCCTTTGTGTCAGATGAGGAAACTGGAAATGACTATGGAATTAAATACTTAATCTCCAAAAATATATTCCAGAAGAATGATATTATCATTGTTCCAGACGCTGGCACCAATGAAGGACTTGCCATTGAAACTGCAGAGAAAAGTACAGTGCAGATAAAATTCGAAATTGAAGGTATCCAGGGACATGCAAGCATGCCTGAAAATTCATTAAATGCTTTCCGTGAATCGTGTAAATTCATAGATCTCCTGGATTTCAACCTGCACGATCAATTCAGCAAAAACGACAATCTGTACATTCCCCCATATTCGACATTTGAACCCACAAAACATGAAAAAAATATAGATAACATTAATACAATACCGGGTAGGGAGGTATTCTACTGGGATTTCAGAATACTCCCCCAGTATCCTGTGGAACATGTACTGGAAAGCATTAACAGCCTTATAGAAAAATACGCTAAAACATCAAAGGCAAAGATTTCCTATAAGGTAGTGGACAGGGTAGATGCCCCAAAACCCACACCGGAGGATTCTGAAGTTGTTGTAAGATTAAAAAGTGCAATAAAATCGGTAACATGGAAGGATGCATTTACGATGGGAATTGGTGGGGAAACATTTGCATCCTTCCTGAGAATCAAGGGATTCCATGTTGCAGTATGGTCCACAACTGCCATAGAAAATGCACACATGCCCGATGAATTCTGCCTTATACCACATATACTTCAGGATGTAAAAATTTATAAATATCTTTTATTTAATTAATTGTATATAAGTCGCAAAAATACGCATTATTGGTTTCTATTATTTGTGACTTTCTACTGGTCTTAAAATATATCAGAAATACGCAGTGTTTTATGTTCCGGGATTATGCTAATATCCTTCAATATATGTCCGGTGAGTATTGAAGCCACCGTATCTCCCTTATGCATAAGGCCTGCATCTCTAAGTTTCTTTACTCCTGCAACCGCCGCTGCTGATGCAGGTTCACATCCTATGCCTGCCCGGTCAATAGCCCTTTTTGCCTCCATTATCTGATCATCAGAAACCTTTTCAACTATTCCATGTGTAAATTCCAGAGACCTTTTGGCTTTTTTGTAATTTACAGGATTTCCAATTTTAATAGCGCTTGCTATTGTTTCTGCCTTTACAGGTATGATAGATTCCTGCTTCCCGTTAATGTAATTATAAAATGGCGATGCACCCTCTGCCTGAATCGCAACAAGCCTGGGAATGTCGTCTATAACTCCCAGAGATTTCAGGTCCATAAGTGCCTTTCCGAATGCCGATGTATTTCCAAGGTTACCTGCCGGGAACGTGATAAAATCAGGTTTAATTTTCTCCATAACCTCATATATTATTGTTTTTTGCCCCTCAATTCTCCATGGATTAAGGGAGTTAAGCAGATAAAAATCGTTCCGCTTTGCAATTGTTTTCCGTACATTATCCATGGCACTGTCAAAATCCCCTTCTATATCGACTATATTTGCACCATATGCAATTGCCTGGAATAATTTATTGGCTGATATGTTTTTTTCAGGGATTATCACATAGCTTTCAATACCTGCGAATGAACTGTAGCTTGCCGCAGCAGCAGATGTGTTTCCAGTGGAGGCGCACAGAGTTTTGTTAAATTTTAGCCTCATGGCTTCTGACACTGCTACTGTCATTCCTCTATCCTTGAATGACCCGGTAGGATTTTCCCCTTCATGCTTAAGAAATATTTTATCTATGCCAGAAAATTCGGATATTCTACTGTTGCTATACAGATTTGTATTGCCCTCACCTTTACTTATGATTGTTCCTTCATTGATACCTGGATGTATGAGATTTTTATATTTCCATACACCTTTCAAACCTGTTAGCGAATATTCCATATCATAGTGGTAAACGTCCAAAATGTTGCCGCATTTATCACACGTGTATATATTCCGGTCTATAGTGTATTCAGCACCACAGAAATGGCATTTTAAAACGGAGTGAGTCATCTTATTGGGTAATATATAGTTATATAAATTATTTGTCAAAACCAAAGTAATAATCGCTATAAAATGTATCCATAAATTAGTATTAAGAATTAAACAGGCCAGAAGATCTTAGCAAGTTCTACTATAACACCCATAGCTATTCCTATGTATATGATCAATTTTGGGTCTATGGCCGGACCTTTTATTTCCTCCTCATTAAAATATCGTATTAAACCTGCCCCTGACTGGAAGTTCTCATTCTGGTTGTCCTTTGCCATTGTTTTCAATAATTTAATACTAGAATTTAAGTGTTTTGGTATTCTGGCATTGCCCAATTTTCGTAGATCGTTGAAAATTGAAAATATTCTGATATAACATGCCACAAATGAAAGGGAAAAACTTATATTGTGTATATTAATAAATAAATATGTCTAATTTTTATATATCAAAATTAAAAGCGTGGAACTTTAAAAGTTTTAAACATTTAGAAATAGACTTAGATAATTTTAACATAATCATTGGTGCAAATTCCAGCGGGAAATCCAATCTTATTTCCATATTTCAATTCATTCGAGATATTATAGATAATGGTGTGGAAAATGCTATTTCCCTACAAGGTGGAACGGAGTATATGTTTAATATCAATTCCAAAGATGAAAATATGGGCATAGAATTTGAATTAAAATATAACCCACCATTAACATTTAGATACAATTTAAATGCTAATCGACGGTCCAAATCTGATGAATCAACATCTGTTAAATCGTTCACATATACGATTGAATTTACTGTGTACAAAACAAATAGGAAATTAAAAAAATTTTGTGAACATTTGGCAATTGATGCCGATGGAGAAGCTCTGGATATTACGAATTTGAATGGTAAGATCAGTGCCGATGGCCAGAATGGATATTTAAATGATTTTATGAATCCAATAGTCAAATTATTATCTAAAAGGGTATCCACGGATATTAGTATTCTTTCAATGTTTCCGTTACCAATAATACCATTTTTTGATAAAAGTGGAATCCCGCAAGTATTTGATATAGACCCAAAATTATCTAAACATGCAATTCCATTATCTGGCTTAGTTGATCTGGAATCAGATGGTAGTAACATCGCTCTTGTTCTACACAATCTTATTAAAGATAGAGAAAAAAGTAGGAAATTAATAGGTTTATTGAATACATGCATGCCTTTTATTGAAAATATTAATGTAGAATCACAATTAGATAAATCTATAATAATCAATGTATATGAACGCTATAATAATAAAATATCATTGCCTGCAACTTTTGTCTCAGATGGTACCATAGAAATATTAGCATTAATATATATACTGTACTTTGAAAAACGTAAAATAATAGCAATTGAAGAGGTTGAAAAGAATATACATCCCTCGTTGATTGCCAGAGTTATGGAACTAATAAAAGATTCTTCAATAGCTAAACAAATCATAATAACTACACATAGTCCTGAAATAATAAAAAATGTCAATATAAAAAATATTATACTGATAAAGCGTGATAATGAAGGAAATTCATTTATTGTAAGACCATCAACTGCCAAAGATTTACAGGTTTTTCTGCAGCAAAACATAGGCATATCGGAACTATTTGCTGATGGTTTCTTAAACTGATTTAAATGAAATTAACATTCTTTGTTGAGGGAAACATGGATGAAATTTTTATTTCTAATATTGTTCCAAAAATATTTAAACAGTATAATTTTTCACCTCATGTATATAAGTATAGTCAAGAAAAGGACGAAAAAATAGATAATTTCATTAAGTCAATAAAAGGGATTAAAGATCATACTTATTTTTTTTTTGGCGGATAGTGATCAGTATGACATTACCAGAAGAAAAAATGAATGATA
>NZ_KI542747.1:3298-5531 GCF_000496155.1 Ferroplasma sp. Type II | reverse complement strand
TTTATTTTTTCGCCTCCTCTAACTACCGTATGTGGAAACTCCTATGATTTTATCTGGAAATCTAGATTTTATATAATTGAATGGCACATCGTCTTTCCCTATATGAATGCCATCCGCATCCAGAATATCCATTAATACGGGATCATCGTCTATGATAAACGGAATTTCATATTCCCTGCAAATAGTGCCAAGCCTTTTTCCAACACTGAGTTTTATCCTGAATGAGGATGTTTTGTCTCTGTACTGGAGAATGTCAACCCCGCTTTTAACTGCTCTTTCAGTAGCATTAAATAACCAGTCCCCAGAATAATCTGGTGTAACCAGGTATAGCCCCTTTAATCTCATTTCAATCCCTTTTCTATCCCAACGGAAATAGCATTCCACAACTGATCGTCCTGCGGTTCGATTTCACGTTCCTTTCCTTCTTCTCTGATTTTTATCCCAAGCGATTTGTCAGTCACTTCGCCAATAATGCTGGATTTTATCCCGGATTTTTCCAGTATTTCGGTAAATTCTTGAGCATATTCATGCTTTACTGTTATCAGTAAAGTACCCTCGCTAATCGATCTTAGTGGATCAATATTAAATAATGAACAGAGTTTTGCAATATCACTATCTACTGTAATCTTATCAAAATCAATAAGAATTCCGTTTCCTGAAGCTATTCCTATTTCATATACTGAATTCAGCAGACCTCCTTCTGTTGCATCATGCATAGATGTAATCTTTGTGGAAATGCCGTAATCTATTGCAAGCTGCTCCTCTCTGATGCAGGTCATTGTATAGAACTTATCCAGAATACTCTTAAAATATTGTTCTCCTATATTTTTTCTCACATATTCAGGGAAAGTATATGCAAGTACTATGGAGGCTTCAAGTGCAGAACTTTTCGTCATTATTATTGCATCTCCAATATGTGCATTTTCAGTCGTAATGTATCTATCGCCGATACCCATCAGGGTAACTCCACCGACCATGGGGAATTCTGTACCAGCATACCTTGCAGTATGGCCAGTGACAACTTCTATATTGTACTTAATGCATTCATTATGAATTACATCCCAAATCTCATTAAATTGGTCATCCGTAATATGTGTTGGAAGGTTAAGGTCTATACTCATATAATCGGCCCTTATTCCTGAAGTATATAAATCCGATGCCAATATATGAAATGCGAACCAGGCGGCTTTTTTAAAGCCAAAGGCAGGGTCTATATAAAGTGGATCTGTTGTAATAGCCATGTACTTGTTCCCTATCCTTACAATTCCAACATCTACACCATTTCTTGGTGGAACCACAACCTCATTTCTCAGGCTACCTATTTTATTTATTATGTTCTCTTCAAAAAACTTTCTTGATATTTTCCCTATCATTTTATCACCCAGAAATGTGAAAGTGCACCATAGCCTTTTCCCATGGGGAAAGAATTCTGTATGGCACCTTCCACATAACGTTTGGCCAGTTCTATTGCTTCAGGCAATTTTTTCCCAGATGCAAGATATGACGCAATTGAAGCTGAAAGGGTATCGCCTGTTCCATGTGTATTTTTAGTAAAAATGCGCCTGGACTTATATTCATAATACTCCGACCCATCATATAGAATATCTATAGAACAATCACCCCCAGCATGCCCGCCCTTTATAAGAACCGCAGAACCAGTAAATTCATGAATTTTTTTTGCTGCCTTTTTTGAATCGCCAAAATTTCTGATCTTCATGGAAGAAATTACCTCACTTTCCGGTATATTTGGAGTGATTAGATCGGCAATTTTCATCAGTTTTGACTTCATGCTTTCTACAGCGTCCTCCCTTAGCAGTCTTACATTTGTTTTTGAAATCATTACCGGGTCTACCACTATTTTTTTAATTCCATATTGTTTAAATTTCTCCGTTATATTTGATATTATGGGTTCTGTATAAAGCATTCCCGTTTTCGCAGCATCGGTGCCAATATCTTCCATTATAGCATCGAACTGTTCATTAATAAATTTTAAGGGCAGTTCATATATGGATTTGACAGTAACACTATTCTGTGCAGTCAATGAGACTATAACCGCAGTGCCAAATACCTTCATTGCAGTAAAGGTTTTTAAATCAGCCATGATGCCAGCTCCACCTCCAGAATCAGTTGAGGCAACTGTCATTACCCGTGCTACCATATCTTTATTATAGATTTGCTCTATTTAACTCATGAGATTTTCTAATAACCCCTCTCTTTATATCCTATGAATGTG
>NZ_KI542747.1:2109-3248 GCF_000496155.1 Ferroplasma sp. Type II | reverse complement strand
TTTACTACGTTTGCAAGCGAAACCTTTATTCATGCAATCGCGATCAATATGCATGGACATAATGAATTACGGTCTCCGGGAGAAATATGATCAGTTGAAAAGATTCGGCGACAGGCTTTCCGACATGAAGACTGTCATAGAGTGGGAAAGGATCAGGCCTTTACTCAATGACTTATATATTAATAACACAGAGAAGGGTGGAAGGTCAAATTATGATCCCATACTCATGGTCAAGATACTATTCCTTCAGTCCATATATGGCATAGTTGATGAGTCCATTGAGAAGGAGATACACAATCGCCTGGATTTCATGAACTTCCTGGATTATCCTGAATCGGTACCGGATGCAAGAACCATATGGCTCTTTCGCGAAAGGCTCTCCAATAATCACAAGGACAAGAAGATCTGGAAGGAGATATGGAAACAGTTCAAAGAGAAGGGCATTACAGTAAAGAAAGGTACAATTCAGGACGCCACTTTCATCGAATCGGATCCAGGCCATGGAAAGCACAGGAAAGGTGACGGAACAATACCAATCTATTTGGATCAGAACCCGGTGAAGGAACCTTCAGAATCGGATCATAATGAAGAGAAAACATCAAAGAGGGAGGCAAAGACTGCAAGGAAAATTGAGATTGAACAAAAGAAGAAGGCAAGGGAGGAGGAGCGGAAGAACGCAAAGACAAGGAGATCCAAGGACGGTACCTGGACAGTGAAGAACAAAAGATCCCATTTCGGGTACAAGCTCCACACAATACAGGATTCAGACAATGACATGATACTGAACTATGCAACGACCACTGCATCAGTGCATGACTCGCAGATCGATCTATCCATTCCTGGCATCGTGAATTACAAGGACAAGGGTTACTTTGGCGTTGAAGGAAGGGGAATAGATGCAGCCATGGATAAGGCTGCCAGGGGACACAAGCTGCCAGTGGAAAGCATCCGCAGGAATCTCAGGATAACAAGGAAAAGATCCAGGGGTGAGAGACCGTATTCTGTTATAAAGGGAATATTCCATGGAGGTCACGTATTCGTTACAACAGTTCCCAGAGTGAGGGTCAAGAACATGTTCATGTGCCTTGGCCATAACATGATCTGCGTGATAAGGATGAAAAATAAGGGGATAATAGCGT
>NZ_KI542747.1:0-2059 GCF_000496155.1 Ferroplasma sp. Type II | reverse complement strand
TGGAAAGAGAGATATATATATATATAACAGATAGTTTTTATCAATATTTAAAAAAGAGATGTGATTAATGACAAGAAAGAACGCACGAAATTTCCTTATTGCTGGTATTATAGCTCTTTACGCATATGACCAGTTTGCTTTCTTTTACTTTACTTTTACCGACTTTGCCTATTATGCTGTGATTCCGACCCTAATTATTGTAATGACAGCATATTTTTCATACAGGTTTTTTTACAAAAACAGTAATCCTTTCAGAATGGGTACAGGATTCTCAATCATTGAAACATCCGCTTCCGACAGTGATCATGCAGTAAACCTTTTAGAAGAGAAAATGAATATTCACAGGGAAGAGGCAAAACTTGACCCTAATAAGCTGCCTGAACTTGCCAAGAGGCTAGCTGCTTTATCTGCAATGTATAAGGAAAAGGATAGTGAAAAATCCGAAACCTATGCAAATGAGGCTAAATCCATTATCAATTCTTCTCATTATCCGAATACTGAAGAGGCGATACAGATAAGGACAATAGTCACGAGGTTTCTGAAATGAACATAAAGAGAAGAGGAAGTCTATACCTTACGGTAGTCATTCTCTCAACTACATTTCTTGTTGTGGGTGGTACAGTGTTATTGTATTTTGATCTCACACTACCACCTCTTTCTGCTTATTCTTTGGGAATTGGTAATTTAGTGATTTTTCTCATTGCAAGTTATACACCTTATCTATTTTTTAAAAAATATAAAGCACTAAAGAGAGGGACTGGCGATGCAAACTAGAGCCAAAAACATCCTCTCTTCCACTATATTTGGATTTGTGGGAGTTTCATTAATGTATGTATCAATAATTCTTGGAAATATCATTCATTACAGAAACGGCGATTTTGTCGGGGTGTTACCTGCAATTCTACCTATGGCCATAGGAATGGCTCTCTTCGGTTTCGCCGTTCTTTTTCTGGTTGATAGGGGCAAACCTTATTTGTATCGAACGGGTATTATAGGTCTTTTTATGGGGTTGGTAATGATAGTGTTTGCTTTTGTAACATTTTACCTCCACGGAGCAGGATATATATTGACTGGGTTTCTTGTTCTTGGATTTCTGATGCTCATATTCGCAGTAATAAGACTCATAATTCAGGGTGGCGTAAACATTTCAAAGAAATAGAGAATAGCCCATGACCGGAGAACAAAACATACTAGAACCTTAAAATTTAATAAAATAGAACATATGTTATAAATACCTTTAATAATTGCGTGTTAATATTTTAATGTGTTTGAATGGGAGTAATATACATTTTATGGTTATTTACTGCATTAATGGCAATTGCCATGGCATATGCTATTAAATCGGCAAAAATCACTTCAAATATTATGGAAAAATTTTACGTTTACCTCATACTTGGAATGATGAATAGCATGCTCATAGGAACGTTATTATACTATATTTTAAATTTATCCATCGTCAGAGCTGTGGAAATTTCTGCCATATTAATGATGGTTGAGGTTATTCCATTTTTCTTCAAATTTTTATCGGATTTGATGAGAGAGAAAGAAATGGAAAAATCAGGATTTTTGTTTTTTTACACAATGTTCCTTGTAATTCTTGATGAGTTAATTATGAGTGTTGATTTTAATCTAATATCATCATCCAGTTATTTACCATTTTTACTTTCAACCCCATTTAATGCATTGGCCTTGGCTGTTTCAACCTATTGGTTTGTTTTTACAATGGCATTTGAGATGTTAATAACATCATTTATGCTTCGTAATAGTTTAAAAAAGTTTGTATTAATTATTTTTTCAGTTCAATCGGCCGTTATGCTTTTAATGCCTACAGCAATATATAATAAATTTTATTCTGCGTTTGCTGTATATTTTTCCGGAATAGTTATGACTGCATTCTTTATCTATATGTTTGAATATTTATACAGGAAACAGTCGCTCCATAAAACAGAGGGGAAATATGTATTACAGCTGTTAACAGCATATACATTTATGATGGCGGGAGTTTTTATATGGCAGTATACGGGGAATCTGTATCTAATATCAATATCGATGATACTGG
>NZ_KI542746.1:2344-43646 GCF_000496155.1 Ferroplasma sp. Type II | reverse complement strand
CAGATCCTTAAGCTTCTGTGCATATGATTCATAGTTCTTCTTCACAGTAAGGGAATAACCTGTACCATCACCTGTTGCACTGGAATTCGTAATATCCTTTTTCCCCAGTATGAGTACATGCAGGTTGTGTACTGCAATTATGACCTCCTCATCTGAATATAGTCTTTCTATGGTTTTGTATGATACATCTATTCCTGATAACATGGAGAATATGGCAAGCATGTTTGCAAACATCCTGTTTGATTCACCCACAAGCTGCTTGATCATCAACAGCTTGACCCTCTGTTCCAGGGTGAGAGAATGTGGATGTCCAGCTCTTGGAACTATCCGTATCATTGAAACAGCTTCATTTATCAATGGATCAAGATCCTCCATCGCCATCTTGATTCTCTGTGCAAATTCTTGCTCGTAGGTTCTCCAGTCCCTTTCCTTTTTAGGGTGTTCAAGTACATATTTCTTTGATAGGATGCTGTCAAGTTCATGCAGTTTATCCTTAATGTCCCCGGATACGATTCTTGACATAAATGGTAATGTAACAAAAGGTTAAATAGTTATCTATAGATATCCATATACATGGTAAGAAGACTTGAAGTGGATAATGGAAAACTTATACTGAACGAAAATGAGATTGAGGGTTTTCTCGAGCGCACGGTAACACCCATAGGAACATCAGGAAAAGCGGATGTTCCAAGAAGGTATATTGGACGTAGGGTTTATGTGATAATCACAAAAAATCCCGGAACAATTCAGGAAAAGGGTAAAAAATAATTACGTCCCACACCCGTTAAGCCTGTAACAGACATTTATGCAACAGTAATCGGGATCACACACAGTACAGTGGTACTGGAGAGATACCGTATCATTGTAAGGGCGTGGAAATGGTTTGAGTCTGTAAGGAATGCCTTAAGGGTATCAAGGGATATGAGTTCCCATGGATTCAAAAATGAATCAATGGATATCAATGCAATGGGGAAGGACCTGGATGATGCACTCTCTGATATAATAAAAGAGGGTGAATTTACAGGTGGTGAACTGAAAAGGATATCTGGAATATTCAGCAAACGGATAGAGGACCATAGAAAAGAACTACTGTCGCCTGTAACAGGAAAGAACGGCAAAACAATTAATGTTGTGAGGCACAATGGAATAGAGGAGATTGGGCACAGGTGGTCAAGGATGCATATACGCAGGCGGACTGGAAGATCACAGACAGCAAGGGAGATGGGAAAGTATGGTGCACTTACTGCAGTTCTTTCCAATGTGGAGAATAAGCATTACATAGAGAATATTCTTTCAAAGATTGATTTTCTTAAAGAATTCACATCCATAACAGAGGATGAACTTGACAGTGCAAGAAAACTTATAAGGCCCAACCCATGTGAGCCAATAATAGGGAAGGACAAAGAAAGAAAGCCTGCTCTAATAGCCCTGGTGAAGATACTGGAGATTAACAATAACTTATCCAGTAAGGATCTGAATGCATGGGTTGAATCAATCAAAATCTAATCGGATTTTGATACCATATAAAAATAATTGCCAAATATTGAAAAACATAATATATACCTAATAATTATAGGTGTATGGGAGAAAGCCTTGCTGATATTGAGATATCTAAAGATGGTGAAATATACTATGTCCGCATGACTTTGCCGAGTGGCGAGGTTGTGAGTATGGAAAATGAAAACTTTGAAGAGATACTGGAAGAAATTGCCAATGATCTGCAGGACAGGTATCCAGCGTAAATGCGGGGATGGCCCAGTGGTACGGCGGCAGCCTGCTAAGCTGTTTCTCGAAATGAGAGCATGGGTTCAAATCCCATTCCCCGCGTTCTAATTTTAATTTCTTAAATATTTTTGGTCAATCCGAAATTATGTAAAACTGTGAACTACCTCATGCCGTGTCATAGAGGCTCCCTGTTTCACATACAAAAATTACATAGGGGTGTATATAAAATTCTTTCAGTATGGAGGCACCATGCCTGAATTTCATGTACGACACTGGAACGGTTAATTTTTTTAAAAAATCCTTAAATTTTTGTGGTCTCACCTTATAATAAATGTTATTTAATCTTCTTTACAAGAATTTACCACATAATAACACGGTGACTTTCTTCTAGATTGATATACAAATTAAATTCCACCCAGAAGGAAACATATCATGCCCCATATCATTGCCACCTTCGAAACCTTTTGCCCTCTCGATATATTTGCATTTAAATACCATATTGTAAGGGCGAATAATAAATCATCAAGTAGCACGGCGTACAGGTAATAGATAGAAAGTATATGGAAATAATAGGGCAAAAACGATATAAAAATTGTTGTAACCACAAATGCAGCAGATACAATTTTTGCATTCTTGATTCCGTATCTTTTTGGAAGTGTGATTCTGTCAATATCTCCTTTGACATCTTCAATATCTTTCATTATTTCTCTGGACATATTAGAGAAAAATGCCAGGAAGAAGAGCAGAATCATTTTTGAAAGCATGTCCGTGATAAAACCCCCATAGAGGAATATCATACCTATGAGAAGACTTATTGTAATATTTCCGGGCAGACCAAGTTTTTTTGTTTTGAACTCATAGCTGACAAGAAGCAATTCAGCGAGTATAACTACTGTGCTGATAAGCAGAGATATGAAAATAGAAATTAAAAATCCTAAAATGAAAAACGACAGCGCCAGGTAATATGCAGATTTTTTAGTTATGGTTCCTGCAGGCAATGGTCTATCTGGATGATTATACCTATCCGTTTCAAGGTCGCTTATATCATTTATTATATTTCCTCCAGCCGTTACAAGAAATACACTTATTGCACCGAGAGTCAGAGGGATTATAAATTTGGTTATGTGCACGTTTACGGCTATAAATCCAACTATGTATATTGAAAAGAAACCCATGAATCCATTCACCGGCCGTGTAATTTTAAGCCATCTATTCATTTAAAGCCTAATAATCACATTAATATTATATTTTTGTTACCTTTTCATAGGCAATCATGAAAATTATGAGACTATATGCAAACGTTTATATATGAAATTTTATATAGACAACTATGGATATATCAGGTTACATATTATTAGCAATTGCATTAATTGATGGTTTACTCTTTGGTCTAGCGATTAAAAAGGGAATTGTTTCGGCTATTTTACTTATAATCGCCTTTATTTTGGCAGGTTATGCCGGGTTGTCATTTATACCCAATATTTCAACTAGCAAGGTAATATCTTATGCCACTACGTTCTTTTATAAGAATATGAGCAATGCCCCGGGATTACTGAATCTTGGGCATGCAGGCGCAGTGACAATTGTCCTGGTATTATTCCTTATAGGACTGGGAATAGGTATATGGAAAGGATAAAGATTTTTTAACTTTTCATTTATACATTTTAAGAATTTCAGGAAATGAGTCAATATAGAAATAATTGGTATTAAAATGCCCACTGGGATATTCTTTATAATAATGCTCTATTTTGTTTTTCTCCAGTATTTTGTGAATCATATTCATGCCAATGTTGATTTTGTATTCGTCTCGATTCCCTGTCTGGAGTATTATTTTTTTCCCGTTTAGTTTTTCAGTTTCATCAATAAGCCTTCTAACAGGATCAAATTTCAGCCATTTATTCCATATATCTTCTATTATTTCGCCAGTATCCAGTGAAAATGGCAGTTCTATTTTTGTACCATTTGGCGAATATGAGGCCGCCATGGCCACGACATTATATGCTGTCAGCTCATCCTGGCTATGTATAAACTCCTCCCTGTATTTTTCTATGAAACTATCGAGAGTATTATCTTTCATAACCATATAGGCTGTTGCAAAATCAGGCATATAACAGTATGGAAAATATGAGTCCCCGGATATATCTATGAATCCTCTGAACATATTGGGATAATCCATAACAATGGAAATAGAACCAAAGCCTCCAGAAGACTTTCCGAAGAGGTAAATGTCCCGATCTCCATATAGTTCATGAATATAATTTACAAGGTCAAGGACTATAAAACTTTTATAATTACCTATTGCTGTAGAATCCACAAATTGATTTCCACCAAATTTTGTCATTGTATCTGGTAATATTATTATATAGCTATATTGATCTTCCATTTTTTTCAATACATCCATGAAATCGAAAGATGTATAACTTTTATTTAGAAAACTATTTCCTGAACCAAAAAATCCTGGAAGTCCTATGAATACAGGAGTATTCGAGGTTACACAATTTTCTATTCTTATTATTTTTCTTTTGTATTCATCTCCCAGGGGATTTCCATTCAGCGATTTGGCGACTAATTTATCTTCCATAATTTTATACATAATATCCCATGTTTTTGGCATATAAAGATTTGATCCCTTTTATAACCTTATTTTCAAAATTGTAAGGAAATCTACCAAAAAGCTTATTAACCCATAAATTAATTTAGTTATTGGAGGTGCTTCAATGGTCAGTTTCACAATGCATTACGACGATGAAGATGATGATGAAGATGAGGACGACGATGATGACGAGTAATCCGATTCTCGATAAACTCCTTTTAGCAAAGACCTATTATATTTTATATTGATTTTTTGTTAAATTTAATCTTTAAGGTTAAATAAACCTTTGATATGAATAGCCATGAATATTGTTATTATTGGTGGAGGAGCAGCTGGTATGTCAGCCGCATCTAAGGCGAGGAGAATGGATAAAAATGCCAGAATAACCGTACTTGAAAAGACAGGCTATGTATCCTATGCAGAATGCGGAATGCCATATTATCTCTCTGGTTATTTTGAAAATGTCAATGACCTGCTACATTATCCTCTCAGTGAATTTATCGAGCATAGAGGCATAGATGTAATCACAAACGCAGTTGTGGACTCAATAAACAGAAAGGAAAAATATATAGAATCAAATGGAAAAAAATACCCATATGATAAGCTGGTCATAGCGACGGGTGCAGAGCCCAGGATTTCGGAGGGATTTGCCAATTATGTGCTGGCACTGAGGAACATGGACGATGTGATTCGAATAAAAGGAAAGATCAGGGGTGTTAATGATATTACCATAATAGGTGCAGGTGTCCTGGGAACAGAACTGTTTTCATTGCTTGGAGAAAAATATAATGTAAGGCTTATTTCCAAACACGAATATGTACTACCCCATATGGACAGGGATATGGGAAATATACTTACAGATATTCTAAGTAGAAATGGGAAAGAAATAGAATATAATTCAGTTCCCACAGCAATATCCGGTTCTCCGGGAAATTATTCTGTAACCACAAGTAGAGGTACATTCAATACAGAACTTGTTATATCTGCCACAGGAATAAAACCTTCAACTGAACTTGCAGAAAAAGCAGGACTGAAACTCACCGCAAATGGACTTATAAGTGTGAATGAGTTTTTGCAGACATCTGATCCCGATATTTATGCCGCCGGAGACAATGTGGCTACAAAAAATATTGTTACCGGATCTTCTGATTATTATCCACTTGCACAGATTGCAAATAAGATGGGGAGAACCATAGGAATCAACATATTCGGGAATAAGAGGGTGTTTCCGGGGGCACTTGGAACTACCATTATAAATGTAATGGGATACCAGGTAGGATACACCGGAATAAATGAAAATACTGCAGCAAAACTGGGAATTAATTATGGAAGCGTTTCCATAAAGGCAAAGAGTAAATCTAACTATCTGAATGGTTCCGATATATTCCTAAAGATAATTTATAATAAAAATACCGGGGAAATTGCTGGTGGGCAAATTATAGGAAAGGACAACGCTGCATGGAGGCTCAACGTAATAGCCACGGCAATATGGGGACATATGAAATTGTATGACCTGCTTTACGATGATCTGGGTTATGAACCTGAGTACGGACCGGTATGGGATCCCATACTAATATCTGCCAGTCTTGGATTAGACAAAACGGATCAGGACAAATGAAAGAATAACCATCAGTATGGTAAGTGAAAACAGGCTAACTATAAGTTTGAATATTTTTTTATTATAAATCACAAAGAGAAAGAAATTTACTATTTCTCGCATTTTAAGCTTTGATTTGCCTTCAGTTCTCTTGACGAATACCACTGGATATTCGGTAATCTTGAATCCATGATGTGTGAGCCGATTCACAATATCAACCTGGCCCACATAACCATTTTCTATGTCAACCTGTTTTCCCAGATAATCACATGCTTTTCTACTGTACACCCTAAATCCAGATGTGCAGTCATGGAGATTTATGCCAAAGGAAAGCCTGAAAAGCAAATTTGCACCCCTGCTTATTATTTTTCGAATAAATTCATCGTTGGTTATTCCACTGTCAGTATATCTGGAACCTATGACAAGATCAGATGATGTGTTTATAGCCTGCTCTACCATTCCTGGAATATCCTCTGGCCTGTGGGAAAGGTCAGCGTCCATCACAACAACATACTCAGAAGCGGTTAATCTCATCCCATCTATCTCAGCGCTTATAAGTCCCAACCTTCCCTTCCTGAAAAGAAAATGAACGTCTGGAAACTGTTTAATCAGATCGGCAGTACCATCTGTGGAATTGTCGTCTATAATATATATGAATGAAATATTATCTTTTTTAAGATCGGGTATAAGCTTGCCAAGATTTTCCTTCTCGTTCAGGGCAGGGATAACAACAGAGGCATTAAATTGCATATTAAACCAGAATAATCTTATTCAATTTAAAATATTTGATATTTTCAATTATCATCCAGTATATTAAAAGTCAGAGAAAAAGAAATTATTTACCGGGAATTTTTTCAGCATTCAACCTAAATTTTTCCAGCCTAATATCCTCGATACGGGTAAGTCTCCCTCCAACTGTGAATACTCTTTCATCAGTTTCTATTAAAAATGAATTCTTGTATCCAGGAATTACATCAGTTCCTTTTATACTTCCACTGACATCAATTTCACCATTTTGTGTGCCACCTATAACCTGCCCGGTCAGTTTAAATCCATTATTCATGAAGACATTGATTGCCTCACATGATATCCATGAAGTTTTAAATTCCCAGTTATTTTTTATCTGGAACTTTGAGATGTAAATTGATGGTTTCCATACAATATTATAGTAATAATAATTGATTATGTGAATCATTTCTTCCTCCTGAAAATCTATGGCATATTTTGTTTTTGTGCTTATATTATCCACATATACTATTGCTTCATCCCTGTCCTTAATCATTATTTCTGGAGAAATACCAGGTCTTCTCTTTATCACCACCTTATTAACAAGTTCCACAATATCATATCTGTCAGAATCCGGGAATATTGTCAGTATTACAGAAATTCCCCTTTCAGCAGCATCCAGTATATATTTATCCAAATATTTCAAGAGAGGAAGCCGTAATGATACTATAATTTCAGTTTCGGCATTGATGATCATATTTTTCATCTGTTCCCTGATAAGATTTGCATTATCCATGTACCATAGATAGGGGTTATATTTGGTATTCTCTGGTTCTGTGACCTTTACATATTCCGAAAGTTCATCCTTATATGTCGTCATTTCATTAATGATCCTGTTCAGTGCGATATCCACAGGAACTGCCCTGTATATTTTTTTCTTTCCTGGGCTGATCTCTATCAATCCCTTGTTCAGGAGATTATTAAAAAGATCGTAAACTCTTGGCTGTGGAACACCTGCGGTTGACACTATTGATGTGGATGTCTGTGGCCCGTTCAGCAAAAGAGTCTTATAAACTTTGATTTCATACGGCGACAACCCAAACTTCGAGAGTTTATCAAATAATTCATCACCAGTCATATAGGTTTATTGTAATAACATAAATAAATATTTATATTGAAAAATAAAAAAATTATAACTTTCCTATGTCTTTTACTATATTTATATCCAGCGGAGATTCTCCGGGAGTCCAGTCTGCCGGGATTGCACACATATGCCCTTCGCCTTCAGGGGTGTCATGCAGTACCTTCAATCCCATGAATGCACCATATATATGTCTTACATCTTTACCAAGACCATCATTGAACAATGCTTCATACTGTATTTTACCCTCGGGATCTATAATCACTAACCCCCTCTGTGCCTGGTAGCCCTTTGAGTCAAGGAACCCGTAGTTCTTTGCTATATCCTTTGTATAGTCGTCTATCAGCGGTATCTTGCTTTTGCTTACCCTTGGGGATGTGTCGCACCATGCCTTGTGTGAAAATACGGAATCCTCACTGATGCCGAAAACCTGGGCCCCTTCCTTCAGGAATTTGTCATATGACCCCATAAGGGCTTCAATATCTGTTGCGCAGACGAATGTAAAATCCCCTGGGTAAAATGTCAATATTACCCATTTTCCCCTATAGTCTGACAACTTAATCTTCTTAATCTCTTTCTTTTCCGGAAAATATGTATCCGTTTCAAAGTCAGGTGCTGAGTCTCCTATCTGTAACATTTCTATCAGTATTGGATAATTAAATGTTATATTAATTTAATCTTTTAAAATAAAATATAAATAAAAGATTTATGTTATTGAATGAGCTTACTGGCAAATTAATAAAATAGATATAATACAAAAATTTAATTAGGTATACCGAATTTATATATATGAATTTTAAAAATAATGAGGAGGATTACGTTAAAACTATTTTTTCTCTATGTGAAGCTTTTGGCACTGCGAATGAAAATCAGATCAGTAAGGACCTTGGTGTGTCAATGGCTACGGTTTCAGAATATCTGTCGAAGTTGGAGAAGAAACACCTTATAAGGAAAGACAACAGAAACATATACCTGACAACAGAGGGATACACCATGGTGATTCCTGTAATTAAAAAACATAGAATTTCAGAGGTTTTTGCTGTAAAAATGCTGGAAGTCCCATGGGAATATTCCCATTCCGCAGTAATGAATTTAGAACATACTATAGATGACAGATACTTTGAATCATTCGCCAAAAATCTTGGAAACCCACACACATGCCCTCATGGAAATATGATATACAGAAATTATGATGTGAAAGATGTAAATGCAAGGCTGGCCACGCCTGGAAAATACAAGCTGAACAGAATTGTATATGAAGATACAGAAATACTGAAAAAATTGGCAGACCTGGGCATGTATCCCGGTACGGAGATAGAAATTATTCCGGATAATAACACAGTGATATCCAATGAAAATGGAGAAATAAAGTTATCACTTTTATGGGCGAAGACAATAAGACTTGTTAAGTGAGCTACCTCATGCTTAAAACATTGAGGCTTCCTGTTTCACTGACAGAACTTGCACTTACTGCTGATTGAATTGTAATTTATTCTTCAATATGTAAATTATAATTCAAAATTAAAAGTATAATGAGGAAATTTATATGTACCAGTATTCCTTTTAAACTTGCTTCATGGACTGCTTTTCTTTGTCTTCATAGATTTTTTGGTTGTTATAGAGCGTTTTCTCACGGTCATATTACTTTCCAGAAGAAAACGGTATTTTTCCAGCAATGCCTTGAAATTATCATTCGCTGCATTTAATAATTCTAATGTATCCTTTAAACTCTTTTCATTTATTTCATGCGTTCTGATTTCCATGTTAAGTTCATAGTTATGCATTTCCAACTCATTTATATTGGAATTCTTTCCCTTCAGTTCATTTTGCTGAGAAACGATTTTTGATGCCTGCTCCCTATTTGCCATTGAAAGTTCCCTTATGTTATTCTCCATCTGTTTAGTTTTTGCCTCAAGTTCAGAAATATATTTCATATTTTTAGTAATTTCCTCATTTAGTTTTAAAATCGAATCCTGACTGGAAGCACCCCTATTCTCCATATCATCCTTAAGTTGCCCATTTTCTGCCCTTAGCATCTCAATTTTTTGCTCCAATGACTGGATAATTGTCCTGTTATTTTCCAATTCCGTATTTCTGTCTTCCAGTTCCAGCTGCATATTTTGGTTTTGTTTACCTGCGGCCTCCAGTGCCTCATTGGCGTCAAGAAGGGATTTGTTAAGAGATTCGTTCTGGTTTTTTAACTCTTCCTCCCTTTGTTGGCATGACGCCAGTTTATCATTAAGAGTGTCAATCTGGGATGTTAATTCTTGATTGTCTTTCTGAATTTTTTCCATGCCCATGTGCATTTTCTGGATTTGTTCCTGGAAATCTTCCAGCTGTTTTTTTGCATTTACCATAGTAGAATATATATTATTCAATATATAATTCTTTGTATGAAATATAGGTGGATAAATTATTAAAAAATTCTAATTTCAAACACAAATATCAACACTTTTGGGTTATAATCAGAAAATTTGCCCTATTATGAATAGTTTAAGTATTTATTGTAATTGCTGAATGCATGATTAAAATTGCTGGGCTTGGAATATCTGGAACATACCTCTATCACAGGCTAAAAAACGCCGGTTTTGATGTCAGTGCATACGATCCCAGAAAAGAAAAATACTATATTCCATGTGGTTACGCAACAAATGAGTTCAAAATATCTGAATATATGTCCAGAATAAATATGGATTTTGAGGATTATATACTGAACAGAGCAGGTGATATTACATTCACCGGGAACAATTTTGCCGGAAAAACATTGCAGTCTTCAGGGTTGTGCACATTTGATAAAAACTCACTGGAGGCTGATGCACGTAAAAATATTCACACTGAGCTGTTGAGGGTGCAAAATGATGATATTATAATAGACGCTACAGGCATTTCAAGGGCGTACATTGGCCACAAAATAGGCGATGTCCAGTATAAAACGCTGGAATACCTGACTGAACGTTCAGATTATAAAGATTTTTATTTTTATTTTTTGCCTGGAGGAAGGGGCTATTTCTGGAGTTTCCCATTAGGGAAAAATTTTCATATTGGCGTAGGAACTTTGTCGGAAGAGGATTTTTCATTGGTAAGAAAGTATAAGAAAATAAAGGTTACCTCAAGAAATATCAGGATGGCACCAATGTTTGAAAATGTTTACCATGGAAATGTGATTGGTGTTGGAGAAGCAATCGGAACTGTCTCTCCAATTACTGGTGAGGGCATTGTCCCGTCACTTCAAAGTGCGGAAATACTATATGAATGTCTAAAAATAAATAAAGCCGATGATGTTGGTATCAGATACCAGGAGAAAATTAGAAAGAAATTTGGATATTATAATAAATTGTCTTCAATGGTTTCTAATATACAGAAAGGGGATGTGATAAAAGTTGAGAATATATTGGCATTAAAATCCGTAAAAAGAACTATAAATGACTTTGGAATCAAATTTGATATAGTTCCATTTCTCAGACATTTTATATGATAGAATTGTTATTTGATTTTTGCAAGGAATTCTTTAATTCTTTCATTGAACCCCTTGCTGTCATCAAGATAACATGCATGCTGTCTTCCTATATTGGAAAATTCGGCAGATTGATTGTACCGCATCAACAATTCATAATTTCCTGGAGCTGAAATTGAATCATTTTTTCCCCAAATAAGGAGCATGGGCTTTCCATCAAGTTTGCTTAAATCAGATTCAAATTCAGCAATTCCCACTGCTCCAACGAGGATTAATGCCTTCACTTTGTCTGGATACTTGGTTGCAAAGCCTGTGACTGCCTCACCACCCATGGATGCACCAAGTATAACAACGGGTTCCAGTTTTAGTGCATCGATAAAGCTGGAAATGAAGGTAGACATCTCCATGGCAAGATTCTCAGATTTCCCATAACCGGGAAAATCAATGGACATAGCATGGAATCCCGAGTCCACTACTGCCTGTATTGTTCCTGTTTCTTCGTATGTTCGTGCATTAAATCTGGCGCCATGGCAGATGATAAAGGGAAAACCTTCACCATCCTCTATATAATGTATTTTTGCATCATTAATTGTTACAAATTTGTCTTCCAACATAGCTGACTATGTTTCCCTCTTAGTTAAAATTTTTGCATTTAATGAATATAATCAGCCTCCTATTCTATACAATTATTTTATTTAAAACTTTTGTTTTAATGTATCCTATAATAAATTTATAGGAAATATGTTGAAAACAATTAAAAATATGGCATTTTGAATCAATTAAAATGAATAAAGTAACATACAGATTAAAATTTTAGAAACTTTCACTATATATTATCTACGTGGATTGACGAAAAATTGCTATTATTATGGGTAGTAGTTAAATATCAAAAAAAAATATTTAATCAATGACAGATAAAATCAGTGCCAGAATACTGTGGTTTAGTGAGATATCAAAGGAGGATTTGCCCATTGTTGGAGGGAAATCGTCCAACCTTGGCGAAATGGTAAGGTTGAAAACTATTCCTGTTCCCAATGGATTTTCCACAACAAGTTATGCCTACAAGGAATTTATTAGGGAGAACGATCTGGATGATAAGATTCTTGATATAATAAAAAAAACAGATATAGACGATTCAAAAAAATTGAAAGAGGCAAGTGAAGAAATCAGACAGCTTTTCCTTAATGCACAGTTTAATGACCTATTGGCTCATGAGATCAGGGATTATTACCGCAAGCTCATTGACAGGGAAAAAAATATATACGTTGCCGTTAGATCATCCGCCACATCAGAGGATCTTCCAGACGCAAGCTTTGCTGGAGAACAGGACACATATCTTAATATACATGGAGAGGACGATGTAGTCCAGAACATAAAAGCATGCTATGCAAGCCTTTTCAGTCCAAGAGCGATATATTATAGGGAAAAGAAACACTTCGGGCATTTCAATATTTCCCTGGCCGTGGCTGTTCAGAAGCAGCTATTTTCTGAGGTTTCCGGAGTTATGTTCACTGTTGATGTCTCTACTGGGGACAGTTCCAAAATAATTATTGAGTCAAGTTACGGTTTGGGAGAATATATAGTTGGAGGTGTGGTAACTCCAGATACATACTATGTGGATAAGGCTACAATGAAGATAACCAATAAGATAATAACCAACAAGAACAAGATGCTGAAATGCCTAGAAACAGGTGGTACTGAAGAGCTGGTAGTTGAAAAAGAAATGGCAAACAGGCAGTCACTAACAGATGAGGAAATTATTCATCTTGCCAATTACGGCCTTCAGCTGGAGAAGCATTATGGAAACAGCATGGATGTGGAATGGGCAAAGGATTCCTTTGACCATAAAATATATGTTTTACAGGCAAGATTTGAAACTGTCTGGAACGAGAATAACAGGGGTGGAGAAAAAGTGCAGCAGGAAAAAGAAGCGGATGAAAATGATGTTATTTTAAAGGGATTGCCTGCGTCTCCTGGGAAGATTGCAGGTGTTGCCAAGGTATTGCTCTCGGTAGATGAAATGGAGAAATTCAAGGATGGTGACATACTCGTAACCAGGATGACCGCACCTGACTGGGTGCCCATTATGGGAAAGGCCAAAGCCATAGTTACAGATGAAGGTGGGCTTACATGCCATGCCGCAATAATATCCAGAGAACTTGGAGTACCATGCATAGTCGGTACATCATCCTTCGGGAAAAAGGCTACAGAGGTTCTAAAGGATGGAGAGACTATTACAATCGATGCAAAAAATGGCCTTGTATACCGTGGGGGGATTACCAATGTGGCGGAAGAGGAAGTCCCTGCGCAGAATGTTTACCATGAAAGCGACATAATAACTGGAACAAAGGTTCTGGTAAACATGGGTGAACCACAGCTCTCTGAGAAAGTTTCAAAGCTTCCATCCGACGGAATAGGACTTATGCGGGAAGAATTCATATGGGCGGAAATAGGTGAACATCCCCTCTCTTTGATAAAAAGTGGAAGAGGTGAATATTTTGTGGACAAACTATCCTCAGAGCTGGCGAGGGTCTGCAGGGATTTTGCCCCAAGGCCAGTTGTTCTGAGATTTTCCGATTTCAAATCTGACGAATATCAGAGCCTGAAGGGGGGAAAGGAATTTGAACCTGAGGAAGACAATCCACTCCTGGGATGGAGGGGTGCTTCAAGATATTATGATGACCGCTATAAAGAGGCATTTAAGCTTGAGCTTAAGGCCATAAAAAAGGCAAGAGATGAATATCTTTTAAAAAATCTATGGGTAATGATACCATTCACTAGAACCGTGGAGGAATTGAAAAAAGTGGTAAAAATTATGGAGGACAACGGACTGGAAAGGACAAAGGACTTCAAGCTGTTTCTTATGTCTGAGATACCAAGCAACATTATCCTTGCGGACAAATTCAATCAGTATGTTGATGGATATTCTATAGGTTCAAATGATCTTACCATGCTTCTTCTTGGTTCTGACAGGAATAATGGGAAAATGAGCTCAATGTTTGATGAACGTGACCTTGCAATAAAGAGGGCAATAAGATATCTAATAAAAATAGCACATAGAGACGGAAAAATAGTTTCAATATGCGGCCAGGCACCGTCACAGTATGATGAAATTGTTGATTTCCTTGTGAGATCCGGAATAGATGACATATCAGTTAACCCCGATGCAGTTACGCATGTAAGGAAAATGGTAGCATCTGTGGAAAAGAGGATACAGCTAGAGGCTGCACTGGGAAAGGTTCAGACAGACCCGGACTGGGATCTGCCATAATCAGTCAAAAATATTTTTTTCTGTCAATTTATAATTTTTTTTAAAAATATAGGCATTGTTATTTTTATCAAAATTTATCAGAACATAACCTGCTGAAAAGATTTCGTGAAACTTCTGTCTCAGCATCAACTTTGTTTTAACTGCCTTATCAAGATCCGTTTTTTTGAACTCATAAAAATCCCGGATAATTTTTATCCCTATCACTTCCTTTTCTGCTTTTTCAACGAATTCCAAATTATAACCATCCACGTAATTTATGAACTGTGGGTTTTCGTAATTCACATTGTAATGCTCCTTTATATGCCATTCGGCAACCAGCCTGTCCGTTGGAAGCCCTCTGTTAATACCGTCATTCATGGTACCATAAAAATTGTCCAGATAATTCCTTGACACTGCGCCAAGCTTGCCTATATTGAAATATCCGTTGAGGCTCATTACGGGATCAAATGTCCATGCTATCATCCTGTAACCGTAAGCAAGGGCAAGCTCCTTTTGCTTCATTTTCATCATATAACCTGCTCCTGAGTATTTTTTCTGGTCAATGACACCGGTCATATGAGAATATAAATATGTATAACCCTGTTTATATCCGGGATAAGAAAAACTCATTCCAATTAATTTACCTCCATCCCATGCCCCGAGGACTAATCCACCATGATATGCCATTGAATGTATGGTATCCTTAAATCCATATATGACAGTATCACTATGCCAGGCAGATTTGATAATTTCCATGAAATCTTCTATCTCCGATGAATTTTCTACAATCCGGACATCCATGTACTTCCATTGCAAACTAAACTTAAATATATCTGGGTGGAATCATAACATGTCATATTATAAGCAGAAAAAAACCGGAATAAAAAACTTATTTATATGTACTAATGATTACCCCATATGTCAATTAAGAACAAGGAAATACTTGTCACCGGTGGCGCAGGTTTCATAGGGTCTAATTTAGTAAATACATTGTCAAAGGATAACCATGTCTACGCACTTGATGACCTCCAGACTGGATCTGTACACAACCTCAGGGACTCAATAGAAAGGGTGGAATTTATCAAGGACAGGGTAAAGAATATAAACGACTACGAAATAAATCCTGATTATATTTTCCACATAGGTATATATTCATCATCCCCAATGTACAAGAACAACCCCCATTTAATGGCAAATGCCATAGATGACCTTATAACTGTACTGGAATATGCAAAAAAGAACAAATCAAAAATAGTTTATGCATCAACATCATCCATTTATAACGGCATAAAGGAACAGAAAGAGGATGTCATACCAAAAGTATCTGACTATTATACAGAAGCCAGAATAGCAATGGAGAGAATAGCCAACCTTTACTGCAATCTATATGGCATGGACGTTTCCGGAATGAGATTTTTCTCAGTATATGGTTACAATGAAAGATCTAAGAAAATATATGCAAATCTCATTTCTCAGTTCCTCTGGGCAATGCATGACAATATTTCACCGGTATTGTATGGTGACGGAGAGCAGAAGAGAGACTTTGTATTCATTGAAGACCTTGTAAATGCACTTATTCTTGCTGCCGAAAATAACAAAAAATTCAATGTTTACAACGTGGGAACTGGAAAAAATTATACCTTAAATGAACTTGTACAGATACTAAACAAGCATCTTGGCAAAAACATAAAACCAGAATACATTGAAAATCCTATGAAGGACACATATGTTTACTATACACTGGCTGATATCAAAAAGACAGAGGAGAAAATAGGGTTCAAAGCTAAAGTTTCACTTGATGAGGGAATTGATAAACTCATAAAATATTATAATTATTAAATTTTAAAAATCATTATTTTCCAGTAAAACAAACATAAATTTTAATATTATTTTTTCATTGTTAATGATATGGCAGTATCACCAAGAAAAGGAATGTTTATCCCCAAAAAATCAACATTCGTACGAAAAAGAAAACATTCATCCAGGGAACGGTTTGAACCCGGATATCTGACCAAAGAAAAACAGAAATTGAAAAATGAAAAGGATAACATCACAAACCTTAGAAAAGCCCTTAATAAATGTGGGGCCAGGATGGACTGTGCCAGGAAGGTTATAAAGAGAAGCAGAATCTGCAGGCATAATTTTGAGGAAATTGAATCTGGCTATCATAAGGTAATAAGGGTTTACCTGCGCAATGGTGGATACATGCATCTGGAAAATGACAGGTGGATATACCATAAAAAAGAATAATCAATCAACATAATTCCTGATCTCCCTTAATAAGGATATGAAATCCTCCTTCTTCAGGAGTCCGGTATTCACATTTCTTGGACTCGGATGGTATGAACAGTATACCCTTATGCCAGAAATATCGTAGTGCGTGCCATGAGAAAACCTAATGCCAGAAATTCTTATACCCCTGGATTTAAAGTCGTTTATTACAGAATCAAAGGCTATCTTTCCAAGGGACAGTATGGCTTTCAGATTTTTCATAAGCCTAATTTCATTTTCAATAAATCCCCTGCAGTTTTCAAGTTCGCTTTTAAGTGGTTTATTGTCCGGTGGAGCACATCTAAGTGCCAGTGTAATATACATATCATTATATTCCAGCCCATCACCGGTTCTTTCCGATGTGGGAATATTTGTAAGACCAACTTCATACATTGAAGATATTAAAAAATCCGAACTTTTATCCCCTGTGAAAATTCTGCCTGTTCTGTTGCCCCCATTGAAGGCAGGTGCAAGCCCCACAGCAAGAATTCTACCATTTATATCTCCGTGACCTGTGATAGGTTTATTCCAGTAGTTTTCGCCAGAGTATCTTCTAGGAATGCCCATGCTATTTCTGTATTCAACCAATCTTGCGCATTTTCTGCATGAAATTACCCTTTCATTTAATTTACCGGGGTTCATTTCAAGCTATGTCCCCCATCGACCGGTATCACAGCACCATTTATCCATGAGGACTTCCCTTCAATTAAGTAATCGATCACATTTGATATGTCTTCCGGAGGTGTTTCTAAGTCTCCGTACTTCCTCATTTTCGAATAATCTCTTCCTATTTCAAAACTCTGTTTTATGTATTCCGGCGCAATCACATTTACCCTGACACCTTTCTGAAGCAGCTCGACAGCCATCGTCTTTGCAGCCTTTTCCAGTGCATACTTTGAAATGGAATATGAAAGAAGGTTTGTTTTGTTTTTTGTTGATATTGAAGAATTACTAATGAAAATTATGGAAGACCCATATGCCATGTGTTTTACTGCGTATTTTGAAAGATAAAGTGGAATTTTCAGATGGTTCAATATCATCTGATCCAGCCCTTCCAGCCCCTCAATGGAGTCTTCCATAAATCCGCCTACCATTACGACCAGTGAATCAAGAGATTTGAAATATTTGGATGAGTCTTCAATAAGTGCCTTGCAGCTTTCCTCATCCTTCAATTCCATTGCAATAGAACGAATACTGCCGTAAATGGAATACTCCGAAACAATCTCTTTGAGTTTTTCCTGATTTCTTGAATTTATTATAACATGGTTGTTCTGCAGAAGGAGATCGTAACTAAGAGATTTCCCCAATTCCCCGATTCCTGCAATCAGTATATTTTTTCCAGACATAGATATATAATCGACTGCTATCTAAAATATATTTGGTATTTGCTGGAATCTCAATATTAATATATTATAATCAGATTGATTTTACATGGGGCAGATAATAATAATAGGTTACATACTTGATACAATAGTGGCATTTTTTATTGGCGCATGGTTTTCCAGATTCTGGCTGAGACATCCTTTCAGGGTAAAGCCAGCAACTGGAAAGGATTCGCTCATTGGAAAAACTGGAGAAATAAAATCCACCTTAAAGAACAATTTTTATGAGATAGCTGTAGATTCACAGATATGGCGGGCTCTTCCTGACGATCCCAGTGAGACTTTCCAGAAGGGGGAAATTGCCTATGTGAAATCGGTTAGAGATTTAACGCTTTACATATCGAAAATCAAATAATTATATACTTTTTAATACTGTATTATTATGTACGGATATCACATTGGGGTAATTGGCGGAAGTTTTGCAGATGAAAAATATTGTAATATAGCATATGATGTGGGAAAATATCTTGCCGAAAATAATTGTGCTGTATTCTGTGGAGGAAAGGAGGGTATAATGGAATGTGTTTCCCACGGGGTATACGACAATAATGGCATGGTTGTTGGCATTATTCCCGGAGAAAACCGGATGGAAGGAAATAAATATCTATCCATAGCCATGCCTACTGGTATCGGGTATTTGAGAAATTTCTTTATTATAAGAGCATCTGATGCAATAATTGCCATTGAAGGTTATTCCGGAACTACATCAGAGGCAGCCTTCGCAATATCAGAGGGAAAAAGCGTTGTATCCATTGGAGATCTACAGATCAGGACAAAGGATAATGATGGAAAAATAATATATGAGAATGATCCACAGAAAGCCGTTTTCATAGCATTGCATGAGGCAAGAAAATATATTGAAAAATTTCGTTAATTTTTGTTTTTCATGAGATGAACCTTGGTAAGATGTGATACCATGAATAATATGAAGAACAATCCTATCAAATATTCAACTATGACATCTCCCAGAAGTCCGAAATGCACCACGAACATCTTGTATGGCACAAGAAGGTAATAAAGCAGCACTATTCCTATTATCACAATAACAAGTATTGTAAGCCCAGGTTTTAATGATCTCAATTTCTTGAAATAGAGAAATGCTGGGGATACAATGAACACTATACTGAGAGGCAATGCAATCTCACTGAATTCATTCCATTTTACATGGGCTATACTCTTTATCTGCACTGATGCAACTATCATTAAGATAATACCTACTATTATTATTCCAATTTCTATGTAAAGTTTAACATTGGATTTGGGCTTTTCCGGAGGAACATTAACAGGCTGCTGATTCTGGTTATTTGTCTCTGGCCCCGCTGTATTTTCCATATTCTGGGAAAAGTTCTGTTCTTGATTAGAATCCTCGCTGTTTTGATCTGACATTCTGTTCACATAATTTAGTTATTATTAAATTTTCCTATAATCGCCAATAGACGAAGGTAAAATACATAAAGCCATGGGTTATATGGAAAATATGTCAGATGTATATATTGTTTCTGCAAAACGTACACCTATAGGAAAATTCGGGAAATCACTTTCAAAAATCAAGGCGACTGAACTTGGTGCAGCTGCGATTAAGGGCGTGATACAGGATTCAGGCATAGATAAAGACCTCATAGAGGAGGTTATAATGGGCAATGTCATCCAGGCAAATGTTGGTCAAAATCCTGCAGGACAGGCTGCTTTTTATGCAGGGCTCAAACCAGAAGTGACAAAAAATACAGTAAATGTTGTATGTGCTTCCGGCATGTTAGCTACTGAAAATGCCGCCAGGGAGATTATGCTTGGAGAACACGACATTATTGTTTCAGGAGGATTTGAAAATATGAGCAATTCTCCCCTTATGATGCCATCAGAATTCAGGTGGGGTCCAAAACAGCTTTTGTACAAAAATTTGAAAATTGAAGATTCAATGCTTGTTGATGGACTTGTTGATGCCATTTACGGAGACCATATGGGTGTTTCGGCAGAGCGTTCAGCCAAAAAATACGGTATAACAAGAACCCAGACAGATGAATTTTCCGTGGAAAGCCAGAATAGGGCTATCAGAGCCACGGAATCTGGAGAATTTGCAAAGGAAATTGTGAAACTTGACAATCTTGAAAAGGATGAAGGCATCAGGAAGACATCCATGGAGGACCTGGCAAAATTAAATCCTGCATTCGACAGAAATGGAATACTTACAGCTGGTAGCTCTTCACAGCTATCAGACGGTGCCTCCGCATTGATGCTTGCCTCAGAGAAAGCACTGAATGAATATGGATTAAAACCTGTAGCGAAAATTACAGGTTACAGCTCAGCTTCACTGGATACCAGAGATTTTGTTGAAGCTCCCATACCTGCCACAAAGAAACTTCTTGAGAAGCAGCATAAGAAAATAGATTACTATGATCTGGTTGAACACAATGAGGCTTTTTCAGTGGCATCCATTATAGTGAGAGACCAACTTGGAGTGGAAAAGGATCGGTTCAATGTGAACGGCGGTGCAATTGCTATCGGCCATCCTCTTGGAAATAGCGGTTCCAGAATAATTGTTACTCTGATCAATGCACTTCAGAGCAGACATATGAAAACAGGTCTTGCAACCATATGCCATGGTGGTGGAGGAGGACATACCCTTACCCTTGAATTAATGTGAGAAATATGCAGATTTTGAATTTAAAAATGATCTACGTCATTGACCCTTTTTACGGGAAATCTTTGAAAATATGAAAGAAGAAGATTAGATCTGAGAGATACATACCTGAGAAATCAATCGTTGTAAAAGGAGGAGAAAAGAAGATGAATATAAACACAAAGAAGGTTAAACTGGTAAAATACGGTGAGGGATTGAGATGAAAGATGTTTACATAACATATTACAAAAGGACTCCATTTTCCAGGGCTAAACCCGATAATCCTTCCAGGGATGTATATAATGGAGTTTCAATGGATGTTTTATTTTCAAAGCTTATAAAGGATTCTTTGAATACGGGAATAACTCCTGAGGAAATAGGAGACGTGATTACTGGGTGTGCCATACAGGCTGGTGAAAACTGGACTTATGGTGGCAGGCATCAGGTGCTTCTATCAGAATTGCCTGTTAGTGTTCCATCAATGTCCATAGACAGGGCATGCTCATCCTCACTTAATGCCATAACAATAGGAACCATGGAAATTCAAACTGAAAATTCAGACATAGTCCTTGCTGGTGGAATGGAGCATATGACACATGTGCCGCTGTACAATGACCCATATATAAAATACAACAGCGAATTGATGGAAAATCCAAAATACAGTAAATATGACATGGATGTTTCATACCATGTGGGATTGACTGCAGAGAAACTGGCACAGATTAATAATATTTCAAGGGAAGAGATGGATAAATTTTCATATGATTCACAGAGGCTTACTGCAAGATCCATAGAGGAAGGATACTTCAGGGATGAGATTTTACCTGTCACTGTGACACATGAGGGAAATGCAAAGACTGTAGACGCCGACCAGACTCCAAGACCCAATACAACACTTGAACAGATGAGGCAGCTTAAACCTGCATTCAAGGAAAATGGCAGAGTCACAGCTGGTAACTCTCCTCCACTTACCTCCGGCTCATCACTTTTAATGCTTATGTCTGGTGAAAAAATGAAAGAGTACGGATTAAAACCACTTGCAAGAGTTATAGACTACGCAGCTGCAGGCGTTGATCCAACAATAATGGGACATGGGCCAGTACCAGCTACAGAGAAACTTTTAAAGAAAAACAACCTTTCGACAGACGATATAGATTACTGGGAAATAAACGAAGCATTTGCCGTTGTTGCCCTGAATGCAATGAAACATCTCAATATTGATAGAAAGCGTGTGAATATTCATGGAGGATCAATAGCAATAGGTCATCCCCTGGGAGCAACGGGGGCCAGGATAGCCGGCACGCTGGCCAGAACTTTGCAGGAAAAGAAGGCAGACATGGGTGTGGCTACACTTTGTGTGGGTGGCGGTCAGGGGTATTCGCTTCTCATTGAAAGGGTTTAAAGAATATTATAGCCATGTCTACCAGAATGTACATATAAACCATAAAATTTTTTGAATAAGTACCAGATACAGTGGAATTTCAGTGCTTTAATTTATAATATAAATATTTTATAAAAATTTATAATTTTCTGAGTGTATTTAAATAGTCCACTAAATCCTCATAATCTCTTATAAGATGAAGTATGTCTATTCCCAGTGCTTCCATCATTGTCAGTGCCAGTGAAAGGTTTTCCTCGTTTTCCTCTGAGAGTTTTTGATTGCTCAGTTTGTCATATATTTCGTTGAAATTCCTTTCAGCCGCTTCCCTGAAATTATCAAGTTTCTCTGTGATATCCTCTTCCAGTTTCTTAAAATCTTCTGTGCTATCCATCAACATGAATTAATCAAAAATATAAAGTATTTTGGTTATTCCATTACTGCACCCTTCGATGAGGATGAAACCAATTTTGCGTACTGGTTCAGCAATCCGGTTGTGTATTTGATAGGAGGCTTCTTCCATTCCTTCATTCTGTGTTCTATCTCTGCCTGGTCAACAAGGAGGTTTATTTTCCTGTTTGGGCCATCTATTTCTATCATATCCCCATCCTTAACTATGGCAATTGCACCACCGTCCATTGCTTCAGGTGCTATATGGCCAATCATGATTCCTCTGGTGGCGCCAGAAAATCTTCCATCTGTTATTAATGCCACGCTGTCTCCGAGACCTTCTCCTATAAGTTCAGAGGTAACAGAAAGCATTTCCCTCATTCCTGGTCCTCCCTTAGGTCCTTCATAGCGTATAACAACTGTATCGCCAGCCTTTATTTTTTTCTCCTTAATGGCTTTGAATGTTTCCTCCTCTGAATTAAAGACCTTCGCAGGACCCTTGTGATATTTTACCTTTGATGCTGATGTCTTGAATACGCCTCCCTCTGTGGCAAGATTTCCCTTAAGGATACTTATGCCCCCATCCGATTTATACGGTTTGTCGAATTCAGATATGACGTTTCCTGTTGTGTAAATTTTTATATCCTTCAGATTTTCCCTTATTGTTTTTCCTGTAACGGTAAGCTGGTCACCGTCTATGAGTCCGTGATCAAGAAGAACCTTCATAAGAACGGGCACACCTCCTATATTATTCAGATCTGCCATCACATATTCTCCAGAGGGTTTCATATTTACTATTTCAGGGACTTTTCTTGAAATTCTGTCAAAATCACCAAGATTAAGTTTTAATTTTGCCTCATGGGCTATTGCAAGAAGATGCAGGACAGCATTGGTTGAACCGCCGGAGGCCATAAGTACTGTTATTGCATTGTAAAATGATTCTTCAGTTAATATATCCCTGGGTTTCAATCCAGTTTCTAGTAACTGCATTACAGTTTCCCCGTTTTATATGCAAACTTCTGTTTGGCACCATCCACAGCGGGTGGTGATGCACTACCAGGCAGTGCGAGTCCAAGCACCTCTGTCATCATGGCCATAGTGTTTGCCGTATACAGTCCCCCACAGGATCCTGCTGTTGGAACTGCATTATCCTCCATGAGCTTGAAATCCTGTAATGTCATTGTATTGTTCATGTACGATCCTACAGCCTCAAAAAGATCTCCCACCGCTATGCGTTTTCCCTTATAGTAGCCAGGCAATGTGGTTCCGGAATACATAACTATGGATGGTATATTCATTCTTGCCATTGCCATCATCATTCCTGGAGATGTCTTGTCGCATCCGGATAATGCTGCAAATCCATCATATCCGTGGGCATTCACAGTGAGTTCAACGGTATTTGCTATAAGCTCCCGGCTCACCAGAGAGTATTTCATCCCCTCTGTGCCCATGGCTATTCCGTCTATTACCACAGGAGTTGTAAACACACGGGGAGTGCCATCCTTGCTTCTTATGCCCTCCTTTGTATGATTCGCCAGAGATAATACATGTATATTGCACGGTCCCGCCTCGTTCCATGCTGCAGCTACACCGACCATGTAATTCTTAAGGTCATCGTCATTCAGTCCCATGGCTTTCATATAGGCTCTATTTGGTGCCCTTTCCGGGCCACTATAGGTTAAATCAGAACGTTTCATTTTTAAATCAAAGCTATTATAATATTTAATGTTTTGTGATAAAATTGGAAACGGAAGGGAATTGAAGAACAATGATTAAATAGTTTGAAGTATTAGAAGGAATTACCTTAATTATTATATTGTTACTGTGAGCAATACGGCTGACTGTGACTAGCAATGGCAGTAATATAGGTTAAGGGAAAGGTGACAAAATTGAAAAGCGTGAGTGAGTTTATCTAACATCTGTGGCGAAGTTTTTAGGTTTAGTTTTTACAAGTGCCGGCTATTGATTATGGGAATTTTTAGGGGTGTTTTTTGTTGAAAGGTTCTAAATTATTAGTTGATTCTCTGAAAAGGGAGGGAGTAAAAAATATCTTTGGAATACCGGGGCTTTATAATATGCCCATGTATGATTCGTTCATAGAGGATATAGAATCAGGCGAGTTACGGCATGTGCTTATGAGACACGAACAGGCGGCTGCACATGCAGCTGACGGATATGCAAGGGCAACGGGAAATCCTGGAGTTTGCACTGCAACGGCGGGACCTGGAGTTACAAATATCGTAACAGGGCTCATAACGGCATATCAGGATTCGTCACCTGTTGTGGCAATAACAGGTGCTGTTAACAGAAATGCCATGGGAAAATTGTCCTTCCAGGAATCCGATACTCTGGGTATTTCATTCCCTGTGACAAAATATGCAGTCGAGGTCAAAACCATTCAGGAAATACCTGTATGGGTTAAAAATGCATTCTATATTGCATCCACAGGAAGGCCAGGACCTGTTGTGGTTGATGTTCCCAGGGATATCCAGATGGAGGACATAAACAATGTTGAATACCCTGAAAAATACACAGTGCATTACAGGCCTTTCGGAACAGAGGTAAATATGGATAAGGTAAGGCAGATGGCACAGAACCTGTTAAGGGCTGAAAAGCCAGTAATACTTGTGGGAACTGGCGTTGTGTGGGCCAATGCCACTGAAGAAGTATTAAAATTATCTGAATTCCTTGGATGCCCTGTAGTGTCTACTTTACCGGGGAAATCTGCAATACCGGCTGATTATCCATTATATATCGGTGCCATGGGATATTATGGAAGAGCAGAGGCAAGCATGGTTGCCCTGGAATCCGACCTTCTTCTTGCTGTGGGTGCAAGATTCAGTGACAGGACTTTTACCTCCTACGATGAAATGACAGATACTAAAAAGGTCTTTATGTCCATAAATTTGGATCCAACTGATTTCTCCAAGGGGATAAAGCCTGATGTTGCATGGCAGGAAACGCCAAGATACTGGTGAATGAACTACTGAATGCACTCTCTCAGATGTCCAAGAAAAAGGCAAATTATGCCTGGAATAAGAGAATCAATGAGCTAAAGGAATACTATTCCCAGTTTTCACATCCAGTGGATGATGGACATATGAGACCATGGCAGATACTGAAAACTCTCAGGGAAGTACTTCCAAGGGATGCTATAATGACTACTGGAGTGGGACAGCACCAGATGTGGGCAGAAACACACTGGGAAAACCTCGAGCCAAGGTCTTTCTTTTCATCCACAGGAATGGGGACAATGGGCTTCGGGCTTCCATCTGCCATGGGTGCTAAGATTGGAAGGCCGGATAAGGTCGTTGTAGACTATGATGGTGACGGTTCATTCATGATGACTGGAAACAACCTCGCAACGGCGGTTGATGAAAACATACCCATAATAGCTGTGGTAAATGACAACAGAACTCTTGGGCTGGTAAGGCAGGTTCAGGATATGTTCCAGGACAAACGGATAGTGGGAGTGGACTACGGCAATTCACCGAACATAGTGAAATATGCTGAATCCTTTGGAGCCGATGCTTATGAGGCGAACAATTATTCAGACATATCTGAATTTATAAAGAAGGCCATAAGGGAAAACGTACCAACTGTGATACGCGTCCCAGTAGATAAGGAGGAGCTTGCCCTGCCAACACTCCCACCGGGCGGCAAACTTAAGGAGGTGATAGTTAGTGACCCAAGAAAGGGTAATAAAAGTTCAGGCAGATTATAGGGATTCAGGCTTGGTTGAAAGAATAGCAGCAAACTTCAGGAGATTCTGGGTTGACTTAAAATGGATGAATATGGAATGCCAATCAGGAATATGTACGCTCTACATGTCAATATATGACGGACATAATCTAGGAAACCTTGATCTGTCCATTATCACACTGAGTAAGATGGTTGATATTGACTATGTTGAAGAACTGGAAGAATGTGAATATAAAAAATTTGAAATAAATTATAAAAAATCTAAAAAATTTGAATGGGGTGTTGTGAGTGAGTAAAATACTTGGAAAAGTCTATACGGAAAATGATGCAGATTTGAAATATGTTAAAGATAAGAATATAGCAGTGCTTGGATACGGAAGCCAGGGAAGAGCATGGGTACTGAATCTAATGGATTCTGGGCTTAATGTGAAACTGGGGCTGGAAAGAGAAGGGAATTCATGGAAAAAAGCAATGGAAGATGGAGTAAAACCCATGAAGACGGAAGAAGCACTGAAGGATGCAGATATAGTGATATTTCTCGTACCGGATATGGTGCAGAGAAAGATATATTCAGAGAAGGTACGGCCTGTGATAAAGCCGGGGATGGATCTGGTATTCGCACATGGGTTTAACATACATTACAAACTTATACAGCCACCGGAAAATGTAGATGTATATATGGCTGCTCCAAAAGCACCTGGACCTTCAGTGAGGGAATTCTTTGTGAAGGGCGGCGGTGTTCCGGTATTAGTAGGTGTGCACCAGGATTATTCAGGACAGGCACTAAACAAGGCTCTTGCCATTGCCAAGGGCCTGGGAGCCACAAAAGCAGGAGTGCTTGAGACATCATTCAAGGAAGAAACTGAAACAGATCTTATGGGAGAACAGCTGGATCTTGTTGGAGGACTTACAGCAATGCTGCGAGCTACATTCCAGACAATAGTTGACCTGGGTTATAGACCGGAAATGGCCTATTTCGAGGCAATAAATGAGATGAAGCTTATTACTGACCAGATATATGAGAAGGGACTCTCAGGGATGCTGCGTGCTGTTTCTGATACTGCGAAGTACGGCGGACTTACTGTTGGCCCCTATGTGATAAATGAGGATGTTAAAAAAAGAATGAAGGAAAAAGCCGAGAGAATAAAGAGCGGAAAATTCGCCGATGAATGGATAGAGGAATTCGATGAGGGGTCAAAAAACCTTAATTCATTGATAGATGATCTGGACAATTCCCTTGAGGAGCAGGTAGGTAGGGAACTCAGGGAAATAGTACTGAGAGGCCGTCCTAAAAAATAATTTTAATTTTTATATTATAAACAGAAGCAGTAATATAGCCATTCCTATTACTATTGCAGTGAAAATAAAAAGTTCAGTTTTTCTTGAATAATACTTATTATTATCAATATCCTTTTCATTGGCAGAATATTCATAGAATCCATATCCAATTGTTATTATTCCCACGACTATCATGATTTCTCCTGCTATGAGCGAAGTACTGAACGCTGAAGTTGGCTTGCCCTCCAGTGCATGCAGGAATATTACAAACTTTGCAATTACGAATCCGAATCCCATCAACGATATTCCTGTTCTCATCCATGCTAGAAATGTTCGTTTGTTTGCAAAGTGGTCGGTATCAGATGACATCCAGAATAGATAACACGAAATAATATAATATTTATTATAAATTTTTCAGTGAGTCCTGTTCAGTATTTCCTTCCGGAAAAAGATTATCAGACAGGTTATTTTCCTTTAAATAATCGAAAATGTTGTAATACATCTTCCTTTTTTTACCTATCATATGGAAAGTTTTGAAGTTAAAGCATAGAGTGCATGTTTTTACGCTGGATTCTAAAAAATAGCATTTCCCTTCCCTGTTGAAAACACATTCTTCCTCTATACTTCCATCAGCCATTAATTATTATAATTGTACGGCATTATTAAATATTTTCTAAAAGAATACCCTTTTCCCTGAATATGTCAGCCTTGTTCTCCCAAATTCATCCATTGATTTTAATTCTGCTATTGAGAATACCGGACCGTCACTGCATACCTGGTAACCGTTTATGGAGCAGGAATCACATAATCCCACACCACATTTCATGGATCTTTCAAGGGAAAACTGGCAGTTAACATTTTTATCCTTTAAATAATCCACAACGGATTTCATCATAATTTCAGGGCCGCAAACATATATCATGTCAAAATCTTCAATGTCCAGTTCGTCCATTGCTGTGGTTACAAACCCTTTCTTTCCTGCCGTTCCATCATCTGTAACAATGTGCAGCTTGCCTTCAGTGAACCTGTCACTGAATAGTATGTCTTCAGCGGTTTTTCCGGATATTAAACCAGTTGTGTTGCCATCTATTAAAGGCATCAATGATGCGATACCACTACCGGCACCTATAAGCAATTTTTTGCCCGGGACTATATCATAGCCATTTCCGTATGGACCTTCGTAGAATAATCTGTCACCTGGCCCTAATCCGGCAAGATACGCCGATGCATCACCATAAACCTTTATTGTTATGGCTTTAGGATCGGAAACCGATGAGAATGAAAGAGGTATATCGTTAATCCGTGGAGCCCATGCCATTATAAATTGCCCGGGAACAATGGAAATATCATCATGGAAAACTAGTGTATTTACATTATGGGTTTCTCTTTTGTTTTCTGCTACTGTAAAATATTTCATCTAACTCCCCCCAAAGAGATCCATATGCGATAGCGTGGGGAGGAATTGGGTAGTGAACCTCAGTCCCTTGCCGTATTTTACCAACTTTACCTTCTTTATGTTAACATCCATCTTCTTTTCACCATTCATTATTATTACATAATTTCCATAACTATGAACCCCAACAACGCCGTATCTGCTCTCCCCGAATTCCACTACATCACCGGGTTGTAAGGGGTACCTTCTCCTTCTTATTGATGGCCTGAATCCCTTTCTGTTAATTTGAAGGGAACGGTTATTTCTCCTTCTCTGTGTTACATCAAAAACAGTGGGTCTTGCCTGCGTGGTTCCTCCAGCAATCACAAATGCATCGTTGGCATGGCTCTTATCCAGACCAGGGGATATGCGGTTCTTCTTTGTTATGTACCCGAATGTATGTATTGCTTCCGTAAGCTGTGTGAGCTTCCACCTTACAATATTCATGAATGTTGCATCTTTTAATGATTTCAGTGCTCTCTTTCTCACTTCAGGATATCCAAACTCTTCTGCTGTTAAATCATTCTTCCTTTGATTGCATTCATGGCATGAGATGGCAAGGTTGTCTACTGTATCAGGGCCATTTCTTGATCTTGGTGTGAGATGTTCTATTTCCATTGGTACATTGGTCTTTCTACAGTACACACACTTTCTATGGAATTTCTCAAGGAGGTATTCTCTGATATCATATCCCTGAAGTTCTCCCTGCTGGTATTCTATCCCACTTATCTCAGGGTTCTTCATCTTCTGCTGATCGAATGAAGCAACCTCAATAATAACCTTGGATACGGGAAGTATTTTTTTCAGTTTCTCAATCAGTCTTATATGAGTCTGTAGTTTGTGAGCTATGCTAGGTGCAAACCATCCCTTACTATTATTTCCCCGGTTTATGAACCGTGGTTGCCTGTACCACAGCCTGTTTCTCCTGTTCCTGCGATACATGGATTTCTCCTGATTGAGTTTGGGTATATTGGTTCTTATGACCGCTTCTCCTGATATCAGTTCCTTCTTTTCTGTGACTGCTGAGAATCCAATATGCTTGTATCCTGCATCTATACCCAATATTGTAGGATCTGTATATTCCTCACAATGCCAGAGCAATTGTAATGTGAATGGATTGGAAGAAACTACCCTTGCTTTTTTCTCCTTCAAGAGATGCCTTGCCTTTGCAGGCTTGCATGGCATTAATGGTTTACCATCATCGTTTAAAATAAATACCAGCATATCGACTTTATGCCCTCCTGCTGGCTGGAGTATGTCCACATCGGGGTTGTTAGAAGGGGTTTTTAAACCATGCACACTGAGAGTTTCCTCTCTGTTTAATGCATGATCACAGTTGCCACGGACTTGTGGAGCATCCGTGGGTGTGTATGTATCTCTCCTATCTAACTTCTGCCTTTCTTTCATGTTTTTCTCCATGTTTTTAAAGCCCCCTAATCAACTCTTGCGCTGTTCCTCACGGAACAAGCCCCCTGCGTGAGCTGGGGGTAGTTGACTGGATTGCCACCCCTATGATTTCCCCTATATCATCTATTGAATTACTCTCCATATATTCCTTCAATGCTCTGGACATGTTATTAAATATCCCTATTCCATTTTTCGAAATTGCTGTGCCTATCTGTACTGCCGATGCCCCTGCCATCATATATTCCAGTGCATCCTCAAAGGTGGTTATACCGCCCACTCCAATAATAGGCTTGCCAGTTATCTTTTTAACCTCATATACATACCTTATACCCACTGGTTTTATAGATTCTCCACTGAGCCCTCCGTATATATTGCTCAGTACGGGCTTTCTTGCGTGTATATCTATCTTCATGGCCTTTATTGTGTTTATGAGCACGTAAGCGTCGGATTTCTCTGCGGCTGTTGCCTGTTTTATCATATCAGAAGTATTTGGTGAAAGTTTTGAATATATGGGTATATTTACCTTGGACTTTACTTCTGATACTATTGCAGCAACAAGTTCAAAATCAGATCCGACCTCCATACCGTAACCGTTCACATGGGGGCATGAAAGATTAAGTTCCACGGCCGAGGCACCGTATGACTGCATTTTTTTTGCAAGCATGGCAAATTCCTCTGGTGTCTGGCCGAAAATACTTCCTATGACAGGTTTCCCTGAAGAAATAGCTATTTTCATTTCCTGCCCATAATTTTCTATGCCGGGGTTTGAAAGCCCTATTGCATTGATTGCTGAATTATTTTCCTTATATATTACTGGTGGATCAAATCCCCTTCTTTCCTCGGATCCTATAGATTTAGTCACTGCGGCTCCAGCACCAGATTCAAGAATTCTTTTTATTGTGTATCCATTTTCATCAAGTATGCCTGAGGCAAGAATAAATGGATTTTCCAATTCTATTCCTATGTGAGTGTCAAATTGCATATGTATCTAAAGTTATTCATAATATCTAAATTATTCTAATCCATAAAGTTTGCCGGAAAATTTTGAAGCTGGACAGAATCTTTTATTGGAAAACCATTATAGCTATATGCCAGAGTATATGGGAGCATTACCTCCTTGTCAGTAAGGTACATATTGCCACCTTTCTCTGAGAAATAAATGCATGTGTCTATGTATTTGTATCTCATTGCAATATTCTGTGTGAAGTCCAGATATTTAGCTATTCTACTGTATGTGAGGTTGTTGTTTATGACAACCACAGATGCCCCGTTTATAATGGTATCCATAAGATCGTTTTCAGTCTCTGGGTAGTTCATTACTGTTAGTTCAAAAAATTTTGAAAGCTCGTCATATAATTTCAGATTCAAATATCTGTGTGTTATAGCATCATAATCTATAACAAATATGGAGTCAACCTTTAATTTAAGAATCTGATATATATTTTCATAATTTGATACCTGTTTATCCTTAATAGTTACGCAATACACCTGTAAACATTAAATTAAGCCTTATTAATATTTTTATCCTGATTGGATAATGGGATACCTGAGAATCCGTAGTATAGCTTTATATATGAATTAATATTTGCATTATGAAAAAAGGCGTGAATATAAGACAAAAGCAAAAACCAGAACCTGCGACGGGAAAATATATTTCAATTATTGTTAACATAATGACGATTGTTTCAATATTCTTCATATTTGTAGGGATAATAGCATCCTTGTATGCTGGACTGGTTATGAAGCATGGGACAATCATAGAATATACATTTACTCTCTGGTTCTGGCTTGCCAGTGTATTTTTCGGAATACAGAGTATCGGTTACTTTCTTTCATTCCGGAGAAGCAAAAGTAAATATCTAGAAACCATAGATAATGGCTATGTGTCTGGAATCCATGACAGAGTAGCCGTACTTGTCCCAATCTATAATGAAGATCAAGAAATGGTTATAACAAATCTGATTGCCATATACTCCAATGCTAAGGATAATGCAGATGTTTATGTCCTGGATGATTCAACAAAAGGCGATTCTACCTATATAGTTGAATTATGCAAAAGACTGGGAATGAAATACGTACACCGCGAAAATCGCAGAGGCTACAAAGCTGGAGCCCTGAACGATGTTCTGAAAACTTTGAATGAGCCATATGCCTGTGTTCTTGATATAGACCAGATGCCATCACCAGATTTTTTGAGAGAAACTACAGCCATACTGGACAAAAATCCAGAAATAGGATTTGTCCAGGTTCCACAAATATATTCTAATTCTGATTCCAGCGTTCTTGCGGAAATTGCACAGGCACAGCAATTTATATTTTATGAAATACTCACAGAGGGAAAGAGTGTTTCGGGGACACTATTCTCCTGTGGGACCAATGTGGTCTACAGGGTAGAGGCATTAAAATCAGTAGGTTATTTTGACGAATCAAACATTGTGGAGGATATAGCCACAACAGTAAATATGGCAATAAAAGGTTGGACAGGTATTTATTTCAATAAAAAACTTGTGTTCGGCCGTGCACCGGTTACTATGCAAGGTTATGTGAACCAGCAATGGAGGTGGATGTACGGCTCACTAACTTTAATGCCGAAAATACTGAAAACGATTATGTTCAGCAAAAATTTTTCCCATAGACAAAAACTGGACTGGTTTGCTACAACAACATGGTATACATTTGGGTGGTTCTATCTTATATTCCTTTTATCACCAATACTTGATCTTTTTGGAATAAGAGTCCTGACAATCAATAACCTGCTTTATTTAGTTGCCTGGCTTCCATACACCATGCTCGTGATGACAACATTTGTGCTTTCACATGTCGACAAAAAAGCACCATTGCGGTTTGTATTCTTAAACATGGCTGCAAATGTCCTTATTTTCCCTCTGAGCATTTCTGCTACAATAAGTGCATTGCTAAAGAAATCAAGGCCGTTTACGACTGCAAGGACTGGTGGAAAACTCCCATGGTCCCATTTCTGGCCGCAAATTACCATTATGGTTTTTCTGCTCATTGCCTCAATTTATATGGTTATCCAGAACAATCTATACACAGATATATCAGCATTCTGGGGGTTTTTCCAGTTCATGCTTTTGGTACCAATTTTCTTTGTTAATAGAACACCAAGGGAATCTTCGATAGATTCTCCAGTTTTCAAGGGTCAATAACAATCATACTATTTCTGCCTTTTATATATCCTGTAAATGGAGTTTCTATTTTATCCATTATTCCTGTTATATTTATATTCTCTATATTTTCACCAAAATTTATGCCAGTTTCTATTTGATTCCCGGTCGTGTTAGAAATAATAGCATCAATATAGATGTTCCTGGCATTCGCTATGGCTAAACCCGTTATTCCACTGTCAATGATTCTAAGATTCATTCTTATATTCCTACTGAATGTTTTGCTATATTTCCCTATCAGGAGTCCACATGTGTTATTGATTCCCTTATAATCCTTTGTATTACTCCATATTGTCCCCTGAAAATAGGAGTTTTCTGTTGAATCCACCTGCACGCCAGTATAATTACAGGAATCTATTGAAAAGTTAGAGAAACTCAGGTTATTGGCATTGAATACCCTGATCCCCGTGGAGCATGCGACAATTTGCATCTCCTTGATTCGTATATCCGCGGCATGTTCAATGCTAAGCCCTACATTTCCTCTGTAGATATCTACTGTATCTATTGCAATATTGTACCCTCTGATCAGAATAGCGCGCATGGGTTCTTTATCATAATTTGTTCCGGTATTGTACACCTTTAGATATCCCACATTAATGTTGTTGTTTTTTCGACTATTCCCCAATAAGATTCCACTCTTTCCGTTTGAATTGGCAATTAAGTATTCTATGTCTGCATAGGGTTCAACCCTTATAAAAGGTTCAAAACCATCTTCAATGTCATTAACAAGTATTGCCTTATTAGATGAAATAAGCCGTGTCCCACTTTTTATAATTAAGGATTCTCGTATATGGTATTCACCAGATCCTAGTATGACGAATCCATCAATGCATGAATCTATGGCCTCCTGAATTCCGGAGGTGGGAGAGTTGTTATCTGGCTTTACTATTGGCATAATATAGAATAATGTGGTGAATAATAATAATTTCTTTCCACTTGAACATCTTCTCTCCCTTAAACTATCGTACTTTTTGTGTAGGGGAAATTAAAAAGACCGGGAGATCAACAATTTTAATATATAGCGATATGAATAAAGAATATTTATATCGAATTATAAGGAAACATGGTACCCGATGCTTCTTAAAAATAGTCCCTTATGTTTAGTAATGTTTCATTGTCTCCGGGAACAGAAAAGAGTATTCCCGTAAGCCTGTACTTTTTAAATTTCTTCATGTAGAGGTGCAGGTCTTCGACTCTAACAGATGATTGATTGATTTTTTCAAGTATATTTCCATTTTTTTGAGTTTTAACAATTATGTATGGGATAAGTCGTTCCGTATTCATGCTCTCTAGAATTGAAAGATCGTCGAAATTTATTACAAGGAATAAATTTGCGTTTAGCTCTAACCTTCCATTTATATCTTTTAAGGCTTTTCTAAAGCTTAAAATTAATCCAGATTCTACACCCCTGTGCCTGGCAAGGTTCATAGCATAGACAGAATCCAGATCATTTAGCTCCTTACCATAACGTGGTTTGTCGCCCTGTGTAAATATGATTGATGCTTTTATTGCCTTAGCTGCTGTGATTATGGACCTTAATTTAAGCTCATTTATATCCTTCAATCGCTGGTTAATAATAATGTCTTTTTCTGGAAATTGCCTCCTAATTATATAACCTATGAGCTCTGGAGGCATAGTGGGATACCCCAGTGGATTGTCCGGTATATTGAAGCCATCAAACATATCCATGTGCTCAATCATACCCCTGAGACTCTCTAAGTTTCTTGAAGGATATATTTCGGCATATATTTTCATTTATTACCATACACATAATAAAATAAAGAGTTTTTTGTCCATGGTCAATAGAACCTGTAATATTAATTTTAAATTACCATGGCTAATTACCGTGAGAATTTTATATCTCAATCAAATTTTCGTCCCCCATTTTTTATACTATAATATAATCATATTTCCATGAGAGTGGAATACAGTTATGGAATTGTTGTATATTCCAGATGTAAGGATAAATATAATTTCCTCCTGCTGAAAAGAAAGGAAGGTTGGCTTGATTTTCCAAAGGGGCATATAGAAGAAGGAGAAACTGGAATACAGGCCGCGCTAAGAGAAACTATGGAAGAATCCGGTATAAATTTAGTTCCAGAAAACCTTGTTCCATTTTTTCATTATGATATTACTTATTACTTTACCTTCAGGGGAACAAAAATATTGAAGCATGTAAGAATGTTTCTTTCCGAGGTATCTGCTGATATTGCTATAACTGTATCGCACGAACATAGAGGGTATATATGGCTTAATTATGAGGAGGGTATGTCAATTCTTCGTTTTGCCAACCAGAGAAAATTGCTGGAATACGCAAATAACTATATTGTAAAACAGGATAAAATGAAAAAGTTGAACGATGAATACAGAGATATTCCCCAAAATAGAAAATGGGACCTGAGCACTGATTTTGTTCCGGGAGAGGGAAATTTGAATGCCAGAATATGCTTTATTGGACAGGCTCCGGGCAGGAATGAGGATATAATAAAACGGCCTTTCGTAGGGAGAAGTGGGAAACTACTTGATAGCCTTATTGAGGAAATTAACCTAAAGAGAGAGGACTGTTATATTACCAGCATTGTACAGTTTTTTCCACCAAAAAATAGAGCCCCAACAGATGAGGAGATATCTATTTGCAAACCGTATTTTCTCGCTCAGATGGATATTATACAGCCGGAAATCATAGTCCTATTAGGTTCAGTGGCGGCACGGTCTCTAATATCTATTGACAGTGTAATGAAAGATCATGGCAAACTATTCAATGAAAAATATTTTGTAACACTCCACCCTGCTGCTGCATTGCGCAACCCTGCAAACTTAGAAATAATGAAGAATGATTTTCAAATTCTTAAAAATTTTTTCAACGGATCTTCATAGACTTAGTTTCCCTGCCATATAGCATATAGAGTGAGGACCCCACGAATCCTGCCAGATAAACAATAAGAATAAAAAAAGCATATGTTTCTATGCCGGCATTTATAAGAATGAAAATAATAACAATATAAAGTGCATATCCAACGGATCTCACTGATCCTATTCCTCTACCTCTATACTTGCTTATAAAATTTTCTGGTTCCAGTAATTCTCTAGACCCCCATGCTATTTCCCCGAATATTGAACTAATAGAAAGTATAGCTAAAAGGTAAAATAAATTTGATATGATTATGTTCAGGAATATAACGGCGATTACCCATGATGCCAGCATTCCAGTGAATCCGACCATTGCCAGAGTTTTTCTACTACTTTTACCCATATAATATCCACCCAGAACACCAAAAACTGATTCAGCCAGAACGGAAAAGAAAATTATAACTCCTGTATACTGGGGAAAATGGAAAGGACCGAGAACAAGATCTGAAAATGCAAATCCAACTATTATGGCGATTCCCATGAATGAAAGTGCCAGAAATTTTATGGCATTACCTGCTGTAATTTTATTATTTGTTCCTATTTTTGTTCCCAGTATCCATAACCCACTTTCTTCCATGTGGTATCGTGCTATTATAGAGATTATCCCTGATAATATTGCAATGGTAATAAGCCACATTTTTTGAATTATAACCGATGAGGTAAAAACAAGGAATAACCCCGCTATCAGAGTAATGCCTATATTAGCCATATTTGACGATTCAATGATGGCAAATCCTCTATTTTTAAGTGGCAGATATTCAACCATGATTGCCAGTGAAAGTGTCTCATCGCCACCAAGGCCAAATTCGGCAATAAATACAAATATTATCAGATAGATGTAATTGTATGATATTCCTATACCCAGAAGCCCCAGAACAGTTATACCTATTGTCAGTAGAAAAATATTCTTTCTTCCAAGGCGATCTGATATATAGCCCATCGTCATATTGCCTAATAAAAGCCCAGCTGGCGCTGCCCCTATAATATAATAATATGAAAATTGTGGAACAAAATACCATGTTGTAATCAGTGGTGCAATTGCCAGGGTTATGCCCCACATAAAAAAGGAAGTTGATATAGCTATAAAAATAATCCAGTGTTCCCTGTTCCATGGTGTCTTGCTGATTTTTTCTGATATTTTACTGTATTCTACATTATCGTATTCCATTTCATTCCCTCCGCCGGTATTAACCGGATCAGGTTCATGGGGTCGATCCCTATCCTCTCAGCCAAAAAGCTCCCCCAGAATATTAATTAACTAAATTTAAGATAAATATTTAACCTTTGCCCGATGAAAATTTTATGTTTGATAAGTTTTATACTATTAATTTCAACTCGTATCCGGCTATGGTTACTATTATCCCAACTGTAACCATAACTAATATCCAGAATCTGGCCCTGCCGGCAGTAGTTTTGCTAATGAATAATCCTAGAACAGCAAGAGAGGCATATGAAAGGAATAGTGGAAGTTCAATATTGTTTTTAATAATCAGCGATGAAGACAGTGGAATCAGTGCACCCAGAAAACCGAAAAAGGCTGCTATAAAGGCACCCAGCAGGGATTCGACAAATATTTCTATGCCCAGATGCCCCTTCAGTAGATAATTTGTAGATTTAAGGTTCAATTGCAGTGCTGTCCTGTGCAGTTCTTCGTTCAGACCGGCGTACTGAGCTATGAAGTAGCTGAAAGCCCCGGCAAACGCGGATCCGAATGAAATCTTGAAAGCCTCAAATAAATCTATAGTACTTTTTCCTATAATTCCCCCGGACGCAAGTATTAATGCTGTTATAATACCATCAGAAAGGCCTATGCTTACGGGAAATATGTATTTTTTATTCATTTTATGACGTGTTTTCCTGTAATGACTTCATCAATGGAATGTATTGCGCAACCCATATCCTCTATTACCTTTATAAGATAATTATAATTTATGTTTATTCCCTCAACAGTAATACTTGTTCCCATTGTTTCCATATCCATCTCGGTAACAGTTATTTTAACTGCATCCACTCCCGGCACATCTTCGATGGAACCGGCAAGTTCTGTCAAAGTTGGTCTATTCAATCCCTTGTCAACATCCAGTAAAATTCTCCTCAGATTCATAAGTATTTCAAACCTCGAAGATTTTAGCCATCGGCTTCATTCTTCTCTATTTATATCAAATATTAAATGATGATTTATTAACCTTTTGCAATTTGATTATTTCCGTGTATAACCTGCATATATTTTTATATTAAATTGCATATCAAAACCAATGATTACCATTGCATTCGTCATACCTTCCAGCATTAATTATAATGGAGGCATAGAAAAAACAATTTCGCGTTACAATTCCTTCAAAACACAGAATTTTAGAAAAATAGTGCTTCAGGGTATACCCGCACATGGCACAGAGAATCTTTATGGAATCAGATCAGTTTACTCTAAATTGATAATAGGCACTTCGGGCAAAATAAATTTTGTCATAAGATTAATGGCACCTATTATTCTCAAATTTGACAGAATAATGAATTTGACAATTATCAGAAACATTGAAAAGAATTCCAATATAATTTATCTGACAAATGATGATTACTATTATCTGTTTAAACATAATTCATTTTTCGTATGGAGTGAACACGGGAATATACCTTCAAACTATACAGGAGTAAAAATACTCAATAATGCCATATCTGCCTTAATAAAAAATAATCTAATGTTCAGAAAAATCAAAGCAATACACCTCATAAACTGCTATAACAGTGAGCACATACCATTCAGTAAATATTTTTGTGTACCAAACGGTGTCGATTCTTCCAGATTCTATCCCGCAGAAAGGAAACATAATACAATTAGGCTACTTTTCGTGGGAAGGCTGGAAAAATCCAAGGGAATAGACAAAATTGTCAATATATTCAGGAATCATAACTTAAATATGGAGCTAACAGTAGTAGGTTCAGGTGAACTTGAATCACTTTTTTCATCCCGAATCAAAAATGTTAATTATATAAAAAATCCTGATGATGATAGATTAGGGGAGATATACAGAAATTCAGATGCCTTTATTTTTCCATCGATACTGGAAAACTTCGGTAACGTTGTCCTCGAAGCAGTGTCATCAGGTCTCTATGTTGTGGCCTCTGAATCCCTGAAACCACGTTTTGATGGCATAGAAAAAATGAATTTTCTGGAATATATGGATAATACAGAAGCAGGAATACTGAAATCACTGGAGAAGATAGGAGAAAAAATAGAATATACAGGCAAATATGAGAATAAAATCGCCATACATGATTATATATCCGGGAAATATGGGTGGGACATTATCCTTAGAAAATTTTATGAGGAAATGGAAAAGGTATACTCTGGGAAATGATTTTTATATATTCATAAAAACATGATAAAAGGATATGAAAAAAATAAAAATTTTATAGGATATGGGAATTAAATATTTATGAAAACTGAAATAACTTGGCATGGACATGCAGGATTTTCAATAACGAATGGCATTAGTATACTTGTTGACCCATTTTTCAGCGGAAATCCACAGGCGAAGGCAGATGCCGAAGACGTGAAAGCCGATCTTATACTGGTAACACACGGGCATTTTGACCATGCAGGGGATGCCGTTAAAATAGCAAAGAAAAATCAATCCCCTATTGTTTGTTCCTTCGAACTTTCCGAAATTATCAAAAAGGAGCAGGTTGAGACCATAGATATCAACCCAGGAGGAACAATTGAGTATAAGGGCGTAAGGGCAACAGCTGTTCCTGCAATACATTCCTCAAGTTATAACGGTTTATATGCAGGTGAGGCAATGGGGTATATTATAAACAATAAAGATGTAAAAATATATCACGGGGGCGATACCACCTTTTTCAAGGATATGGAACTGATAGGAAGTGTGTACCACCCGGACATTGCCATGGTGCCTATAGGGGGCATTATACTATGGATGTTGATGGGGCAGTGGAAGCACTTAAGCTTCTTAAGGTAAAAAATGCCATTCCAATGCATTACAATACATTCCCACCTATTAAGGCTGACCCAGTGGAATTCCAGCAAAAGGCCGAAAAATTAGGCATAGTGGTAACAATTCCCGAAATAGAAAAAACCTTCAAAGTATAGAATTGTTAACCATAAATCAGTTATTTTTCACTATTCCCATAAATTTTTAATTTTCTTATAAGTGTTCCAGTGGCATAGAAACATTCGGAATAATCAGAAGAATTTCCGCCAGCCAGAGCTGTGGGGTCAATTTCGTATCCCAGGAAAAGTCTGTCTTTAATTTTCCCATGCTGCCTGAATATAAAGTAATTGATAGAATTCATGAGTACTGATTCAGAATAGCTATTCATGTAGTAATCTTCTATACAGTAGATCAAAAATATATTTCAGCTGACAATTGTCTGGCATGAGTCTACCGACTTTGATGATGAAAAACATGCCAGACAGAGCCCATACTACAGGAAGTTACATAAATTTTGTGCAGTCCATAAAGGAATCTCTCAACTTTGGAGATTCCAGGAGCGAGAACCTTACCCTTAAAACGGTTCTTCTGGCCTGCATGGATAACAGCTATGTTGAGGGATCATCTCAACTTACAGGTATATCCGGACAGACTGTGAGGAATCATCTCCGTGATAAGAATCCGGAAGGACTGCTACAGATCAATGCAGATCTTATTGCCACAATGAGAAAGAAAGGATTCTTCAGGAAACCTCTCATCATCGCCATAGACTGGCACGACGAGATGTATTATGGTGACATTGAAACAGAGGGAATAATAGGCACAAAGAATAAGGCCGGAACCAATTATGCATATGAATATGCCACTGCATCCATAGTGATAAAGGGAATCAGATTCGTTATTGCCGTATCCCG
>NZ_KI542746.1:0-2242 GCF_000496155.1 Ferroplasma sp. Type II | reverse complement strand
AAGCATGTCTATTATCTCTGCATCTTTAGAATTCCTGAGGAACAGGTGGCTTTCATCTATCACAACAACCTTCTCTTTCTTCTCCATTTCAACAATTGAAATTATCTGGGTAAACACCAGACTGAAGAAGGCATCTCTCAAGGATTCATTTTTGTGATCAAACCTGAATACTGCAGATTTCCCATGAAGCTTTACAGGGGTTGTAAGGGGCATATGCCAAATATTTCCTGATATTGCCACATCCCTGCAGTATAATGTGTCAAGTTCAGAAATTACCTTGCTAAATTTTATTGCCCCGGATTTTTCCCCCAGTTTCATTAATGTAGCGGTTATTTTTTTTCCAGGTATGCCTGTTATTTTTTCAAGGGCTCCAGATACCGTACTGAACATTTCAGGAGTTTCTATTGAAAAATCTATATACTCACCCAGAGAAAGGTCAACAATTACATCCGAGTTGTATTCACTCAGAGGGTCTATTATGTATATTTTCGCAGTGCTCATTTTGTTCAGCAACCTTTTTGTAAAATAGGATTTTCCAGATCCCGTTTCACCTGTTATTGCAATGTTATATGAATTCCCACTGAAAGGTTTAAAATAAAGGGCTTTACCTGTGATAGCATTGACTGCCAGAGGTTTTTGGTTTCCTGATGGCACCGGTGTGAATGAACATGGAAAAATTTCTGATATGGATGCAGAATCCATCATATATTTTATCCCCTGCTTACCCATGTTTAGAGGATTAAATGTGTGTTTATTGAAAAAATGAAAATCCTTCAACCTGAACCCTATGGATTCCATAGTTTTCACGAATGACTCAGTATTTGAACGCAGTACAGCGGGATGTTTAGATACAACTGCGAACCTCATTGATACATTATAGAGTTTTTCCTGATTTGCCATATATTCCAGAGATGATATCTGTTTCTTGATGAGTGAGGCATAATGCCCTGATTTTGTATAAACCAGCTCTGCTTTTCTTGCTGAAAGGAGCCTTTTGACCAGAACATCACTGTTTTTAACGGTATTTATCTCCATGTTTATTTCAACCATAAAACCCAACTTTTCAATTGCCGTTTGATAAAGGAAATCCTGGGAGTAATCGGTATCCAGGAGGTCAAGATAGGAACGGAACAGTCCATCCGTTGACACATATCGGGAATAGGGAGTTACATCTTTTGGAAAGAAAGAATTCATTGTTTCCTCATCCCCTATGGCTCTGGTATGAAATCCGGGGTTTGAAAGTATTATGGATATGTTGCTGTTCAATGAATCCATGGCACTGTCAATACTTGTTCCGTATGTTTTCAGTATAATATATGTCCTGTAATAATTCGCTCCATTGCAAATTTCAGACCGGCTTATTATATTTGCACTGCATGTCAAATTATTTATCATATTCCTTATATTTCTTATCTGGTTCGATTTGCTGCTGTCAGTATAGAGTTCTCTGTTGTCTATCTCAACTGCAGAAAATATCTCTTTCCCGTAAATCCCAAAAAGCAGGCCATTATTAATAAATCTTATATTTGACAGGCCTTTTCCATGAAAATACAGCTTCCTCAATTTTCTTATGTTAGAGAAATTGAATCCTATGTATCCCATAAAGGCAAAGTAAAGAGAAACTGCGGCCAGAGATGCAACTAGGCTAAATGTGAAAAGTATAGCAGTTAGTGAAATCCCTGCAAGTACCATTACAAATTTTTCCACTGGCATATTGTATATATATGACCTGAAATTGTATACATTTGACGGAATCCTAATGCAAACCACCAGCTTCATCTATTATTCCGGGTATAAGGTTTTTAGAGGTATTTGATTCTATAATTCCTAATTCCACACCCCCGTTCAGGAGAGAAGTGGGATTTAATCCATCAATCCCGGTGGATATTTCAGTCATTGTTGCATCTGTTGTAAGAAAATTCATGCTGCCCTGAAAATACCTGTAAATTTCAGTCACAAAAAACAGAGGAGCAGTTGCGGCCACATAAATTAAACCAATTTCCAGAAAAGGATTATTGAAAATGCCAATAAGATAGAGAATAATGATAGTGAAGAACGGGAAAAACGCCAGTTCAAAGAATATTCTGTAGAGTTTAAGAATTTGTTTCTCACTTCCCGGAACCATAAGCAGTATTGATGCGACCGGCATGAAAAGTATGAAAAACAAAATTAGTGCCTGCCTGATTATAAGTATGCCGAATAAAAGTACAATTGCCAGAATAAAGGTACCTGTAAATAAATA
>NZ_KI542745.1:1605-4350 GCF_000496155.1 Ferroplasma sp. Type II | reverse complement strand
CACTCGTGAGTATAGGTGAAACTGTAATTGCCCTATTCGATGAATACGGTGGAAATAATGGTATATTTTTCTATTACACGCATTCTTGGTGGCAGAGTAATTATGTATGGATAAATTCACCATCTAATCAGGTTCCAAATAACTTTAAAAATTACGGATCATGTCCTGTAACTTTATACAATGGTGATTTACAATGAAAAATAGGATGCAAATGAAATATAAATATGTAATAATTATTGTTATTTTAATCTTGCCTGTGATAAGTGCATTTCCCATCACATTCTTTACACCGTATAATTTGATGTTCAATCCATTATTTATTTATGTTTTAATGTTTATTCAATTGAGTATCCTTGCTGTAAGTATATATTTCGCGCATGTTACATCAAAACTAAATAAAAAGGGAGGGGTCACAAAATGACCTTAAAAATTACGGATCATCCAATGTAATTTTATATAGTGGTGATTTACAATGAAGAATAAGATGCCGCTGAAATATGTAATAATTTCTGAAATTTTAATATCGCCTGTGATAATTATACCGTTGGTCTCACTCCTTACACCCTATAATTTGATGAAAAATTCATTAATAGTGTATGGCATGGCATTCTCTGCTTTCGCAGTTGCGGGTGTAAATATATATGGAATATATGTTGTATCGAAACTAAATAAAAAAAGAGGGATCACAAAATGATCCTAAAAATTACGGATCATCCAATGTAATTTTATATAGTGGTGATTTACAATGAAAAATAAGATACCGTGGAAATATAGAATAATTATGGTTATTTTAATATCGCCCATGATAGTTATACCGTTGATATCACTTCTTACACCTTAAAAATTACGGATCATATCCTGTAATTTTATACAATGGTGATTTACAATGAAAAATAAGATACCAATGAACTTAAAAAAATAGTATTCATATTTAGTATTGCAATTATATTATTAGTGGTTTATGAGTTGATTTTTCCGATAGTACTTAATTTCCTTTTATTAAATGTTGTTTCTCCCATTCAATACAACCAATTATTTACTGACTTTATATTATATCCATTATTTGCCCTAATTCTATCTCTGGGTATCAGAATTGCATTAGTGTATAAATATAAGGCCCAGATATAGTTATATTTGTGAATTTCTGCAGCAATCATATAAATAATGACAAAATTGCTGAATAAAAAAGGCATGGAAGAGATTCATAAAGTATAGAGTTTTATCGGACAATATTGCCGCCAATTAAGAGATATAATTATTCATAAACTAAAGAAAAGGCACAGTCAATGAATTACCTGTAAATACTCCAGAATTCAGGCACATTATCTGGGAAATCACATTTTATATAGGCTTGTATATTATTGCTTTATCATCTGACCATTTATACAAGTCACATTCTGAGAAATAGAATTTTCTGAATCCCCCATTTCTATCTGGAAAGGCTTACCAAAGTTCCTAACAGGAAATTTCCTTAACACTGATCACACTTTAAGGTAATTTTTTTTCACCCAGTATGGATAGATACGCCGATTCCAGATCTGATCCATAGGATGTGTATGAAATAATTGGTGCAAGCTTAACCGCATCTTCCAGTATTTTTGCCCGGTCTACTTCACTCCCTGAGAATTTTATCACTGCTGTTCTGCCCTCTGCCCTGACTAAACCATTTCCAATAGACTGGAGATTTTTTATTATATTGTCATCTACCGGCCTGAGGAATTCTATGGAAACCGCATTTGTATTGAATTCCTGGGATACTTCCCCTATTTTTCCCTGTTTAAGTATTTTACCATGGTTGATGAAAACAGCATCATCACATGTTTCTGCAACCTCAGAAAGTATATGTGAGGAAAGGAATACCAGTTTAGTTTTTTTCAATTCCAGAACATAATCCCTGAATATTTTTCTCTCAAATGGGTCAAGCCCGCTGGTGGGTTCATCCAATATAATTATATCTGGGTCAGAAATTAATACAGATGCAAATACAGCCCTCTGCCTTTGCCCCTTGGACAGTTGCCCCATTTTTGATGTCAATGGGGGTAGTTTGAGTCCATCATAGAATTCATCTATTTTTGAGTGGATAGTTTTTCTGTCGACACCTCTCAATTCGCCCACGAATTCCAGTGATTCCTTCACGGTAAGGAAAGGGTAAGGAACGGGAGTTTCTATCATGGAACCCACATTTTGCAGTGCCTTTTTAGGGTGCCTGTTTACATCTATCCCGTTTAATTCGGCAGTTCCTTCTGAAGGGCGCAATAAATTTGTCATTACTTTCAGAGTTGTGGTTTTCCCGGCACCGTTAGGGCCAAGATATCCTATTGCCCCATGGCCACTATAGTTGAATGAAACATCATCCAGTGCCATGAATTTACTATATTTCTTGGTAACTTTATTAAATGTTATTTCCATGTTTATCCCTCTATCTGCCTCCTTGAGTACAGTATTATGGCAATTACTCCGCATATTACTATATATGCAGTAATAACACCTAAACCCTGCATTATAGTGGGGCTAAATGTATAAAAAGTACTTGCAACTTTATGTGGAAAACCTGATGATGATACAACCTTAACTGCTGGATAGGGGTTATCAAAAATAAGGTACATAATCTCCCCGGCAAAATCAAGAGAAAATACGGGATCTAAACCTCCTATACTGCCAACAAATGTGTCTATTATGGGAAATCCCAGGAATAGTAACAGAACCGAAACAATTATTCCACTTGATTGCCCCTTGAATATTCCA
>NZ_KI542745.1:0-1532 GCF_000496155.1 Ferroplasma sp. Type II | reverse complement strand
TATAATGAATGAGGAAATGAGCGCAGCCGTGTACCTCCCCAGAAATAATACTGATCTCCTGACAGGCTGGACAAGTGTATAATATGCAGCACTTGTTCCTGTATCTGTAGAAATAATATCTCCACCAAAGAATGCTCCAATGATTACAACAAGATCAACAGAAAAATTAGAAAGATAGTTGTAAAAATAGAAAAGGGGTGTACCTGCTTTCAACATTTTATACTCATCATGGAGCAAAAGTGCAGTAATGCCTATTGAAATAATGGTGGTAAAAAGAAGCAACCCAATAAATCTTTTTGTACGCAAATAGGATTTGAACTGGTATTTCAAGGATATCATATACTGATTAATGCCACTGTCATTTTCCATGTTATCTAATTGCTAGGGGGATATATAACTATTATCTAAAAAAAAATAGATATATTATTTGAATAAAAATTTATTCCATCAGCGGATTCTTTTCCCGGACAAAATTGTTATTGTTAAGGTCAGCTATGGCTTCACGTATCTGCTGATCTGTATTCATCACTATTGGGCCGTACCATTTTACCGGTTCCTTAAGGGGTTTGCCTGACAGAAGTATGAAGCGGTATTTTGAATTGCCTGTGTGCACATTTATGTAACTCCCATTTTTTGACATTATAGCTACAGTATCAGGCTCCAGTTGCTGTTCCCTGCATATTCCCTCACCGGTGATGGAGAATATCATTGAAGTATATCCATCCTTTACCTTGTAAATAAAATCTGACTCTTCATCCATTGAAATATCCAGATATAGAGGATCTATACCATATCTGGAATCATACATCCCTGAAATTTTACTGTATTCACCAGCTATAATTTTGACAGTAATCCCATCCATTGAGATTTTTGGGACCTCACTGCCCTTTATGCTTCGGTATGTTGGAGTTGCCATTTTATATTTAGCAGGCAGATTAAGCCAGAGCTGGAATCCAGAAACAAGTGTTGGCATACCGTATGCTTTCATGAGTTCTTCGGGATTTTTTTCGTCCAGTGGCTTCGGCATCTCCTCATGGAATATGCCACTGCCGGCCGTCATCCACTGAAGTTCATCAGGATATATTGTTCCCTTATGATCTGTGCTGTCACTGTGCTCCACTTTTCCTGAAAGTAGATATGTTATGGTTTCTATTCCCCTGTGTGGGTGCCATGGAAAACCTGCAATATAATCCTCCACCCTGTCTGAACCGAAATGGTCAAGAAGCAAAAAAGGGTCTGTTAACTGAACAGTATTGGGGCCTCCAAAAATTCGCTTGAGCAGTACACCGGCGCCGTCCCTTGTTTCTGTCCCTTTTATAATGTAATCAATATTTTTCAGGTTGTGTTCCATTTATGTCACAATACAAACAAATACATGCTTGTTTAAATCATTTAGCTATATCATTCTATATTTTGATAATGTAATTGTTTTACTGTAAATTTAAAATGACTCTTTGCAATGTCAAAATTAAAGTGATAAAAATGACACAAACAAAGAGTCAATTAATAAGTATAGAAGAATTAATAAAGCT
>NZ_KI542744.1:6804-8502 GCF_000496155.1 Ferroplasma sp. Type II | reverse complement strand
TCGGAACCAGGGTTGGAGTTGCGGTTATCAAGGAACTTTTGGCTTCGTGATTTCCGCCTCTGGTTAACAGTAGGATTTTCAGTTTCAACGACCTGTTTGCCATTTTAGGAATTTATATAATCTCCACTGGCTTAAAAATAAAATTAAGCGGTTATTGAAACTCACATAAAAATTAAAAGAGAGGCTACTTTCCCACGGCCGTCGCTGTCGTATCTAGTACAACAGATTCTTTTCTTCTCACGTTTGGTGCCAGTGACATGAGTATTAGACATATGGCCATAGGTATCATTAAAGCATACACACCTGCCATTGAATAACCTATCTTTGGTATCAGGTATCCCATCAATGGCCCGCCAATCATAGCGCCAATGTTGAAGACCAGGTATAGAAATCCCACTGCAGTACCAATCCACGGGTCTTCAACGCTTTCCTGGGAGAACGCCTGTATATTGCCATATATGGCATATCCGCCTCCCAAAAATATCACAGCTGTAAAGGCAATGATGGGACTCATATGAATTCCGAAAAGAACAATTGTTCCAATGAGCATTACCAGCGCACCCAGTTGGATAATTCTTTTCCTGTTTGTCCTGTCTCCAACTATTGCACCAGGGTATGCCAGTACTATGCCAGCAAATCCGAAGGTTGAAAGAACAATGGCAGCAGTACCCTTGCTGATGCCATCATGTGTTAGAAATGGGGTTGCATATGAATTATATGCAAAAAAGGCTATTCCAAAGAAAAGATATGAAAACGATGCCAGAAGAAGCGATCTGTTCATGTTTTTCAAGATCCCGTGCTTTGGCTTATTTTTGATTTTATAGGTAGAGGGAATAAACATAACTGTAAGAATAATCAGTATAAGGCCCGATAATCCTGCTATTACAAAAGGGATATCGAACGTACTTATTGTGGAGAACCTGGCAAATATCAAGGGGCCCAGAGCGAGACCCAGGTTAAACATTACACCCGCTGTTGCAATAACTGTTGCCCTTATTTTAGGTCTAAGATCGCCTAAGAATGCTGATATTTCAGGCTGTATCATACCAACACCAAAACCAACCATAAATCTGTATATTACCAGTTCATATTCATTTCTCACAAATCCTGTCAGTGCGGAAAAGAGTGAGATAACAGTTAGAGATATTATAATACCATTTCTTGTAGTAATCTTATCGAAAATTACACCGCCAACTATGCTGAAAATCATTATTCCTGCAGAGAAACCAGCAGCTGTTATACCAAGCAGAATTGGATTGACATTAATTATCTTCAATATAAAGGTTCCGCCAAAGAAGAACAGATTTGCATCGAAACCATCCAAAAACATACCCATTCCTACGAGGACAGCTATCATAATCAGCCCACCAAGACTCTGTGCTTTCTTAACTGTCGTATCAACCAATTTTTACTACCCCAATAAATACAATTATTAAAACTATAAAAATATTTCTCCCCATCAGAATTTTATAAAATTATGTAAATAAGTCAGAGCCGGTTGGTACTGTTTTACATGCACCTCAAGGTACACTTGACCAACTGGTCTTACCTGCAAACAAATTATTAAAAGAATAGATATAAACTTTGTCCCCGCATCTATGGCAATTACATACAGTTATGTGAATAACAATGATATTACAGAAAATATTTCTGAAAACCCGAGTTTCCTGCTGGATACCACTCTGGCTACGTGAGGNG
>NZ_KI542744.1:4666-6754 GCF_000496155.1 Ferroplasma sp. Type II | reverse complement strand
CCCTATTTGCAGCATGTTGCCGGATGCTGAATCCCTTTGCTTCGCTACACTTATAGCCTTTACTGCAAGGTTTATGGCATCATCCAGCTTCATATCACGCTGGTACTCTGCCTCAAGAACTCCATAAACAAAGGGAGAACCTGATCCAGTGCTTGCATATTCATCCTCTACAGACCCGCCCGCAGCATCTATTGAGAAAATGTGTGTCTTCTTGTCATAACCTCCAACTAACAGTTGAACCATGTAAGGGTAATATTTAGACTGGTTAAGCATGTTAGAAAGCAGTGTTGCTGCAGCCTCTATTGGCATGTTGATCTTTCTCTGTATCCTGTAAAGCTCCATTTCGGCTCTCATAAATCTTACAAGTGTCTGGGCATCTCCTACTAAACCTGCAATTGTCATACCGGCATATGTATCTATTTTGTACAATTTCTGTGCATCCTTGTTTGAAATGAAATTGCCCATGGTAGCCCTGCTATCAGTCCCCATGATAACGTAATTGCCTGCCGTGATACCAAGTGTTGTTGTTCCAGTTTTTAATACTTCCATATAATCCCTCTAAACAATTATTATTTCTTAATAACAAATAATATATTTAAATTTTCTACAGCACGTAATTAACCTTACGTTTATATATTTTATGATTTTGAACTTTCCATCAATGTGGAAGAAAAAATTGGCAGATCCAATGGAAAATTTATCCTTTGAACTGATTTTAACCAATATTTGGGTAAAAATTGGGGAATGAATCTAAAAGAGTGGATATAAGGATATTCTGTATCTATCCGGAAAATTTTAGTGGTAGCCTTAAAGGTTCTCTCAGGCTTTTACAAAATTCTGAAAATAGGTCGGAGCCGGTTGGTACTGTTGTACATGCACCTCAAGGTACACTTGACCAACTGGTCTTACCCGCAAACAATTTATTAAAAGAATGGATATAAACTTTGTCCACGTATCCATGGCAATTACATACAGTTAGGTGAATGATAATGGCATTACAGAAAATATTTCAGGAAACCCGGTTTCCTGCTTGGGAACACTCTGTCTACGTGAGGGGCATACAATATCCATAAGATTATCCCTGTATGAAGTATCATATAAATAATCTAACAGGGTCTTGCTGTTTGTCCCCGGAATAATATTCTTCTGGGTTATTTGCAAACAGCATGGTCTTTATTTCATGATATTTAACAGGGAAGGCATGAACCATTATCATTGATTCTGCAAATTTTAATAAGCTTTTGACTGTAATAATATTAGTATTCTCATCCATGAATGCCTGGATTGAGGCAAGAAGAACAAATGCTGTTAATACTCCTCTATTGTTTATCTGAGTCAAGTATATTCGATATATGCTTTAATATCTCCCTTTCCAGTATGGTTCCAATAAATTTGCCTGATTTGTCAATAACTGCCACTATTGGGGGATCGGATTCCCGGAATATTTTGATCAGGTCAGTAGCAGGAGAATCACACATTACCTTTATTGCTGGCACTATTTTCCCCTGATATACGGAAAGTGTCCTGAGCTGGTTATGCCCCATTGTAACCATATCACTTAGCATCAGCTGGCCAAGAACCCTTGAGTTTGAATTTATAACTATTACTGCACGTGCATTTAAATCTGTACACATCTTAAAGGCCAAACTTATGGGATTTTTGCTGTTGACCGACACTGACTGAAATGAACTGGCAATATCACATGCCTTCAGATTTTTGAATTCGGCATTGACCATTTCCCAGACATATTTGGATTTCTTTGTCTGTACAACGGGAGCCTTGATATTGAACAACAAGGGTATTACAAGTGTCAGCAGTGTTATGGCTATCATAATGACAGAATAGTCATACCGGCCAACCAGGGTTAGGCCTAAGGCAACTACCAGTAAAGCTGCATCGACGCCACCGTGTACCGATGTGCCCAAAGCATTTTTCCAGGTATCAATATGCATGAATTTAGAACTTATTATGCCGGCAATAGGCTTGAATGCAAGGGCTATAACAAAAACGGCAAGTCCAACTATCATAAGCGAAAAGGTTATCCTGACAAAATAAAGGCCTAGCCCGATAAAAAATAAAGGTTCAAAA
>NZ_KI542744.1:0-4616 GCF_000496155.1 Ferroplasma sp. Type II | reverse complement strand
ACCAGTGGACGATCATTGATAAAATCCCTTAACATTATACCTATGAAAAGTGCCACTATGGCAGAATTAAAACCATATAGCTGTCCCACAAAGCCCAGAATAAGAACAAAGCCCACTATCACAGCTATGACTGTTTCGTGGGCTCTTGAGTTAAAATCTACCTTTACAAGCAGTTTTGTCAGGACATACTTTGAAAATAATATTATGAAGAGAAGGGCAATAAAGAGTTCGATGGCTATTTTGAAAATCAGGAAAAATGTCACTGCCCTGCCATGCAAATCGGAAAGGAATGAAAAGAGTATAACAGCCGAAATCTCAATGGTTACAACCTGCTGAAAAATTTTATTCCCTTCCTCGGTATTGTTTAGTCCGGTGTCTCTGAGAAGCCTTGTTACAGGGCCTGCACTGCTCATGCCAGTAACAATGCCCACAATCAGGGCTATGGTGATGCTATGGAATATGTAATAAACTATAAATGATATGAGGCTGAACGGCAGTATAAATTCCAGTATGCCCGTCATTATATTTAAGGGATGCAGAAATTTCCTGGTTTCCATATCCTTGAATTCCAGGGCTCCTCCGGTAAATAGAAGGAAATTTATCCCCAGTGCTATGAAGAGTGATATATTTGGGAGAATGTTTATAAGCCCCAGAACCCCGGGACCAATAATTATACCTATTACAATTGCAGCCACATATGAAACTAGCCTTAATTTCTCGAATATCTCCTCTCCAAGTTTAGCGAGAAGCAAAAGTACTCCAATAAATACTAATGCCAGAAGAGAGTCAGGTATTCCATACATTATTTTCTAATACAGGCTAAATATATAATATTTTTGTTAAAATATGGTTATTTCTTGCTGTTTGTTTAATATAATAAAGAATTTTGCAAATATTATCCAAAATTAAGAAAATAAATCCCGGCTTCCGGATTCGAACCAGAGACCTATGGATGACTGCGTTTTCTGGCAGTGTTTCACTCTACAGTCCATCGCTCTACCAACTGAGCTAAGCCGGGTAACAGATGATTCTAACAACGAATATAAATTTTAACATTTATGTGGTTCTGGGAATTCAGGAATATTAATATGCACTCTGCATTTATGTGTTGCATGAAGGTAATAGACGGTTATAAGGAAGGAAATATACATTTTAAATGGTCACCCCACAGTAGTCCAGTTGCACACATTAGTCCTGGTGAAAAGATAAGCATTAAAATTCCTGATTCCTCAACCATGCAGATAAAGAAAGATTATAGCACCGCAGATCTGGCAAAAATTGACCATTCTAGAGTGGACGCAGCTGTCGGGCCGGTATATGTGGATGGTGCAGAAAAAGGTGATACGCTCAAAATCAAAATAGAGAGCATCGAAACTGGAACGTGGGGATGGAGCGCCATGATGAAGGATTTTGGATCCCTGAGCAATATGTTTGGGGAGAAACTCATAATATGGGAACTCCATGATAATAAGGCAAAAAGCATCACAGGGGATTTCCTGAATGATGTGGCCATTCCCCTAAATCCATTTCTGGGAATCATAGGAACAGCACCAGAAGATGGAGAATACGGCATGATACCACCGCAGGCCTTCGGAGGGAATATGGACAATAGATTCCTCAGGGCTGGATCTACACTGTATCTTCCCGTAAATGTTCCCGGCGCACTGGTATCATTTGCAGATCCACATGCGGCTCAGGGTGATGGAGAGGTTTGCGGGACTGCAATAGAGACCTCCTGCACTGCCGTGGTTACAGTAGGCCTCATAAAAAATAAAAGGATAAAATACCCCAGAATTGAATCCACGGAGTCCATAAAATCTGATTATATAGTTTCCATGGGCATAGGAGACAGTATGGAAGAATCTGCGAAGACTGCAGTAAAGGAGATGATTGATATTCTCGCGGAGTATGGTTTTTCCAGTGAAGAGTCTTATATACTGTGCAGTGTAGCCGGAAACCTGAGAATTTCTGAGATGGTTGACATGCCAAATTTCGTTGTTTCACTGGCAATGGATAAAAGTATAATTAAGAACAAAAAAATATAAATTTATTTATCAAAGAATGCCTTTAGAATTTTGCCTGGATTATTTTTACGTATGCTATTGTTGAGGCATGTGTGTACCCGTTATGAATATTCTAAAATTTAACACCTATAAAAGGAGAAACCTGAGTATACAGTAAACCTACAGTTCAGAAGGAATTGCATATGTTTATCCTGTACATAAAATATGGACAGCCACAAAACATTATAACTGATTGCATTATCATTATTTATGTTATTTTCAGAAGTCAGCAGCAAATTGATGAAAATGGAAGCCACAACAAAGAGGCTGGAACTTACATCCATACTTGGTTCATTGCTGGAGGATGCAGGCGATGACCTCAAGGAATTGGTGTATCTTATCCAGGGAAAACTTGCCCCAGACTATGAGGGAGTGCAATTTGGGGTTTCAGTCAAGCTGATTGTCAAGTCCCTTGCCAGTGTGTCAGGACTCAGGGATGAGGATGTCAACAGGCTATTCTATAAAAATGGTGACCTTGGCACAACTGCTTCAGAAATCAGGGAAAAGATGAGCCAGAGGCCACTTTTTAATGAAGAACTTACAGTGCATTATGTCTATACTAAACTTCTTGAACTTGCAAAATCTTCAGGATCCGGAAGTGTGAAGGGGAAAATTGGCATATATGCTGACCTCATGGTAAACTCACATCCTGATGATATCCGGTATATTACCAGAATAATAATGGGAAAATTAAGGCTTGGAGTCGCCGATTCTACCATTCTTGATTCACTTGTGCATGCCTTCTCCAGCAAGGAATACGCAGATATAATAGAAACTGCCTACAACTTTCATCCGGATATTGGCTTCATAGCTACACTGCTTCAAAAAGGCCATATAGAAAACATAAAAAAAATAGGCCCTGAGCCACTGATACCATTCAAGGTGATGCTTGCTGAACGGCTGAGGTCTATAGATGAGATCCGGGAAAAGATGGGGCATCAGGCATCCTATGAATACAAGTATGACGGGTTAAGAACCGAACTGCACCAGAAGGGGGAAACAATAAAAATTTTTTCGAGGGGGTTGGAGGAAACTACAGAAAATTTTCCTGATATAGTAAATAATTTCAGAAAAACCTATTCATTTGATTCTATAATAATTGATGGTGAATCTGTTCCATACAACCCTGACACTGGCGAACTCTTTCCATTTCAGATGGTTTCCAAAAGGAGAGGCAGAAAATATCAGCTTGTTGAGAAATCCACAGAAATACCGCTGGTTATGTTTATTTTTGACATACTTGAACTTAATGGGAAATCCCTTGTGAATATGCCGTACCAGGAAAGAAGAAAAATCCTGGAAGACAATTTTAAGGACAATGAATATTTCAGGGTTGCCACAAGGCTTGTTTCTGATGATCCCAGAGAGATCAATAAATTCTTTGAAAAAAGCATAGAGGATGGGTGTGAGGGAGTGGTCGCCAAGAACATCTCTCCGGAATCCGTTTACCGTGCCGGGGCCAGGGGCTGGCTATGGATAAAATTCAAGAGGGACTATCAGAAAGAACTTGCGGATTCAATGGATCTGGTGGTGATAGGTGCGTTCAATGGCCATGGGCGGAGAGCCGGCACCTATGGAGCACTTCTCATGGCATCTTATAATGATGAAACACATGCATATGAGTCCTTCACTAAACTGGGAACTGGATTTAGCGATGAGGTCTTATTCTCATTCCCAAAAATGTTCTCCGATCTTATTGTGGACCACAAGCCTGCTATGGTTGAAACAAAAATGGAACCGGATATCTGGATATATCCCCAGATAGTCATGGAAATCCAGGGAGCTGAAATTACTATCAGCCCTGTGCATACATGCGCACTTGGAGTTATTGAAAAAGATTCAGGCCTTGCACTGAGGTTTCCCCGGCTTGTAAAAATACGTGATGATAAAACTGCGGAAGAGTCCACGACCACAAATGAAATTATAGAATTATATAAAATGCAGAAAAAAACAAAATAGATTTATGAAGAATGTTTATTCTTCGTTGTCTTCATTTCTGTTATAATTGCTTCTTCTGTTATTATTTCCGTATCCACGGTTGCTGTTTCCACGGTTTCCCTGATTTCCGTACCTGTTATTGTAATTGTTGTACTGGTATTCGTATTCCTTCTCACTCATGTCCAGTTCTTCATTTGGTTCAATTCCCTCTTCAGACTCAGCCATGGATCCGTATTTGCCAACATTCAATCTCATGTGGCCTCTCAGCAATGAAATATAACCGTTATCGATTTTAAGAGTTTCTCCATCCCTTATATCTTTAACCTGATCATCCCACAGCGTCAGGGTTATTTTGCCTGTATCATCAGCTACAACAACCTCACTGACTGATTTGTCTTCTCCGAATCTGGTTTTTATCTCTTTTGGCTCTCCTAGTACTACTACCTTTCCTATAACGTTAACACGTCTTGAGGAAGGGGTTAAATCCTTAATTTTGGTTATTTCGTCCATATTATTACTTCCTTTAATCCTTTCGGACTCATAATAATATTTAACGCGTATTTAAACATGCGTATTTTAAAATATTTTAGTAAGTTTTCAAGATAGGCATAACAA
>NZ_KI542743.1:24113-26210 GCF_000496155.1 Ferroplasma sp. Type II | reverse complement strand
TTTATGCATCTGATGACAAACTGTTTATGAATTTTATTCTTCCAGAATACAGAGCTAAGGAGTATTTTCAGTTAATAGTTGATACGGAAATGGACATGAAAAAACTTGACTGGGTCACACTTGAATTATATAGAGATTTGAATCAAAAAAATATTGATTAGAACATGCAAGCCAGATAGCTATGGCTTAAGTTATCTCTAAAATACCTTTGAATTTAATAATTTTTATAGTAACATTTTGATATTATATCTTGGTCAAGAAATAGAAAGCATTCTGTATGTACTCAGTTGCAACAATATGGGTAAGTATTCCCGCCAATTACATAGCATAGTTTCTGGTACGGTCTCCCTTTTGGCCTATTACAGGTTTTTCAGTTTAAGTTCCAGCATCAGACCGGATAGATAGGAAAGGTGTATTTTATATTACAATGATATTATATGCTACAGGAGCAATATAAATAACGTTGAGCTATTTATTTTACCTTATTCCTATATTTCCTTGAATTGTGGCATACGGAGACCCGTTCCCCGTGAGTGTGGCAAACTCTTTCCCATCCATGATGGATGAATACCTGTACACCAGAAGCATGCCTGATGTTTCTGGACCAGGTCTGATTGAGATAGCATGCGTTCCGAACAGAGATGATGTATAAGACTGCATAATCTTCTGAGAACGGTTCACTGAGAGCATTAGTATGTTTCCTGGAATAAGGTTGTACATATCAATCATTTATTTTTCGGACATTTATACTCTAATGTGGTAGGTTTTTTCAATAGAACCTGGGGGTTGATATACTGCAAGGGATAATTTAAATTACCTTTGTGGATTTCATTATGGTAATTATGGACATAGAAATAGGTATTATAGGGGGTATGGGTCCAAAGGCAACAAATCAATTCCTGGACCGCGTTGTTGAATTGACAGATACCAAAAAGGATCAGGATCATGTAAGGTATATACTATATAGCGACCCTGAGATACCAAACAGGATAGACGCGTATTTTTACGGAAAGGAAACCCCTGTTAATGCCATTAACAAAGGTATAGATTTTCTTGAAAAGAATGGAATCAGAACTATAGCAATTCCGTGTAATACAGCCCATATATGGTTTGATAAATTCCATAAAAATGTTGAAGTGCTAAATATGATAGACCTCACAGTAAAAGTTGCACTGGAATCGGGGTACAGGAAACCAGGAATTCTTGCTACCACAGCAACAATTAAATCTGGACTCTATATAGATAGCCTGGCTGCAGCAGGATTACACCCCGTAGTTCCAGAGAAAGAAGACAAGGTTATGGCTGCCGTTCAGGCCGTAAAATTAGGTAACACAGAAGAAGGCAAATCCATTCTGGCTCCAGTAATAAGGGATCTGGAAGCAAATGGCTGTGATTCAATTATCATTGCATGCACTGAGATACCTGTAATACTTAAACAGGAATATACTTCCCTTCCAATAATAGATTCAGATCAGATACTTGCCGAAAAGATAATAATTGCAGCAGGAAAAAAATTAAAAAAACACCATAAATAAACTTTTCCGGAAAATTTTTTTAACCTTAACCTTATATTAAATAATGTTAAAACAGTTTCCTGAAAATGGTTTAAGCTCTGAAAAAATCCATGATATATTGGATTCCTATGGAAAATATGATATAAAAAACAGCAGAGGAAGATTGTTCACATATTTTTATGACCCTGGAATTAAAGAAATGGATAATTTACAGGACATATTCTTGAAATTTTCAAACAGGAATGGAATGGATTATCATGCTTTCCCAAGCACCCTGAAACTTGAAAACGATGTTGTTGCCATGATGGGTTCCCTGTTGAATGGTGATGACAGAACTGCAGGCACATTTACTACTGGAGGTACAGAGAGCATTATACTAGCCATAAAAGCGGCAAGAGATACATTCCTGGAAAACCACAACTCGCTTCCGGAGGTTATATTGCCTGTTACAGCTCATCCATCCTTCAGCAAGGCTGTTGAATATCTTGGAATGCGCGAAAAACGCATACCAGTAAATTCTGACTACCAGGCAGATATTTCTCTTATGAGGAAGGCTATCACCAAGAGTACGGCCATGATAGTT
>NZ_KI542743.1:19609-24063 GCF_000496155.1 Ferroplasma sp. Type II | reverse complement strand
ATTTTTGAGCAGACTTGGGAAACAATTGCCAGAATATGATTTTAGATTGCCAGGTGTCTCTTCAATTTCTATTGACCTTCATAAATATGGATTCACACCTAAGGGTTCATCGGTGATTCTGTACAGAAATGCGGAACTCCGGAGACACCAGATCTATGTAAATGCAAGGTGGCCTGGGTATCCTATGTCCAACGCAGGAATACAGGCAACTAAATCTGCAGGTCCGCTTGCAGGCTCATGGGCGGTTATGAACTACCTTGGTTACCGTGGTTATACAGAGCTGGCAGCCAAAACCCTCTCCGCCTATGAAAGGATCTCACAGGGAATAAAAAGTATAGGGTATGAAATCACGGGGAAACCTGATGCCACAATATTCGCATTTCAGGACAATATTAACAGTATATTTCAGACTGGCGTGAAAATGATTGAAAAAGGGTGGTATCCACAGATACAGCCATCTAACATAAAATTAGGGCTTCCATCGACTGTACACCTGAACATTTCCCCAGTTCATGTGGAAGTGGCAGATGAATTTCTTAGTACACTGGAAGGTATACATAAAAATCTTTCTGATGACTCTGCAGCCGGAAAACTTGCTATAGACTCAGCAGACAAAACTGCAGAATACCTTGCCCATATGTTAGAACAGCATCCAGAAAACAAAACACTGTTCTTCCACATGCTGTATCATCTTGATCCCGGAAAAGGTGAGGAAATATTCCGGAAAATGACAGATAGGGATTTTCATGCTTCAATGGAATAATATCCATATCTGAAATTTGACTTCGTTCATGGTTTTCTGACACCCAAAATTTTAGATTTATGTTCAGTCATCGAATTTATAGAGATCAGACGAAAGATATTTCAGTCCAGTGTCAGGAAGAATGGTCACGACTATAGAACCTCTCTTCATTGTGTCATCCAGCTTCATAGCCGCTGCCACATTTGCTCCTCCAGAATATCCGGTAAATAACCCCTCTTTAGCAGCGAGGTACCTTGCAACATTTACTGCCTCATCATCGGTTACGCTAAGATATCCATCTACTAAAGATTCATCCCAGTATGGTGGTTTCACAGCGTGTCCTCCACCCTGAATCTTGTGCCTTGTGGTTATGACAGGTTTTCCAGCCAGAAATTGTGCAGACTCGGGCTCCACAGGATAGCATTTTATATCCTTCCTGAATTTCTTCAGAGCACTGGCTATTCCCACAAATGTTCCTCCTGTGCCAATGTAAGCCACAAAAGCATCTATATTTCCGTCTGTCTGTTTTATTATTTCACTCCCAGTTGTGTATTCATGCACAAGATAATTTACAGGGTTAATATACTGGTTTGGCCTGTAAGCCTGGAGTTTTTCAGTTAGTTCATCAGTTTTTCTCTCCACAGCCTCATTATCCTTCCTTGATACCGTATCCGTGTCTTCACCAGGTTGCTGTGGAACCAGTACCACCTCGGCACCCAGCGCTTTAAGCATCTGTGCCTTTTCCATTGAATTCCCTGCAGACATTACGGTTACAAAATGATATCCCTTAACAGCACAGGCAATCGCTAGACCTGTTCCAGTATTTCCTGAAGTCTTCTCGATAACGGTATCGCCTTTCTTGATTATGCCTTTCCGTTCTGCATCTTCAATCATCCCAATTGCTATTCTGTCCTTAATGCTAAAACTAGGGTTATAATACTCTAGCTTCACATAAATCTCTATGTTACTGCAGCCTGTCCTGTTTAGCCGTACCATCGGTGTGTTGCCAATGGCGCTCAGGATGCTTGCTTTCACATCATCCATATAAATCTATTATTGATGTGATTTTACTATTTAACATATACTTCATTAAAGTCTGTTGACGTTGAATGTCTAAATAGTTGAATATCAAAACTTTAGCAAACCCATATTTTTCAATACAACATATCCAGCTGCAATATCTTCCAGGCCTATGCCCATTGATTTAAATATTGTTTTATTTCCTTTGTATTTGTCCTTGTTAACGATATAATTCTTGAACTCTACAATTTTATTTTTATCCTTTACACCCATTATTTCGGCAGACTCTTTCATTGCCTGTTCCAGATTTTCTACTATTATTATATCTGAATTGTCCAATACATCTGGAGCAGCTTCCCTTCTTATTGGAAAATTGGAACCTGCCAGATTGATATGGTAACTGTCAGAAAGGAGGCTATAGTTGAAAATAGGGCTGTTGCTGTTTGTTATGGTTGTAATCACGTCAGATTCCTTAAGGACGTTCAATAAAGCCGATGATTCTATTCCAAATTTGTCAGCGAATGCTTTTGAATGTGATTGATTTCTGGAATAGACATATGCATGTTTTAAATTGAAAATTTCCTTCATTGCAAGAAACTGGGATTCTGCCTGAAATCCCGATCCTATGAGAGTGAAATTTATGTTTTTCTCCTTAATAATTTCGGATGTTGCCATGGCAGTGAGTGCACCGGTTCTTATCTGGCCAAGTGCATTTGCTTCCAGTATGTAGAGATCTTCGGGTCTTTCCGTATTAAATATTAGTACCACAAAATGTATACCCGATGGTCCGGAATAATAGGTTTTGAGCCCTGCCAGATGCCTGTCAGCGTAAAATCCTGGCATTGTATTGAGTACACTGTTATTTTTCATTATCCGGTCTCTGGGATGGGCATCTGATAGGCCGTTTCCATAGGATATAAATGCATTCCTCAATTCCCCTATGCATTCACCCATTTTTAAATTAGATTTTACATCGCTTTCCGTTATATAGGTTATCATAAGTTTTCTATTGTAAACAATGTTATAAGATTTTTGCAGGCAATTAATAGGATTTTTCTAATTATATGATATTAATATCCTTCCTGATAAATGGACATTTCCTTTATGCCATTAACATTATAAATTCCACTGAAACTATATATCACTCCAGTATACAATTTTGTTGCATTAATGTTAAATGTCAGCTTATTACCGTTAACCCTGTATAATGTTGAATTAATCTGCTCAACAGTTATTTTTCCATTACTCGCAAAAAGCGTAATATTAATCCCAGATGATGGAATTTTATAACTATTATTCAGCAATATGGATATACTGTAATTTCCGGGCAGGAAATATGTGGTATTTCCAGAGTAAATATTTGCACCGGTATTTTCAAGATTCTGAAAATTGGACATAGAGTTATTTGGGACTGGACCGAATAATGTGCCATTCCTTTCTATAAATTGTTTCGTACTGTATGATACGTTAAATGGCTTATATATTATCGGGTTTCCAGAGTAATTAAGTTCAAGTGCTATTATGCCGTATCCCTCTGCAAGAATCCCATAGGAGCCGCTGTTCATATAATCTGAAGCCAGATTGGCAAGTGAAATATTGTAACTATTTTTGATATATGTCTGACTGTCATTGAAATTAGCTATAAGATACTTAAAATGCTGATTTGGTGAGGATATGTTATTATATGGGAATGCCGTTGCGTTCATGTCCTTATAAAAAATAGGAAATATATTATTACCGGTAACCAGAGACGAATTCACATTTATATTTTCTTCTATTGTATATATGATCTTATTCCGGTTTCCTGTATGACCATTGGATTCGTTGATCATATTATGTATTCCTGAGGGCTCTATGGATAATGGAGATATTGGGGATATAATAATAAATGCAACAATTGCAAATGTAGTAATGGCAATCATAGTATTTCTAAGGTTACGGTACGCCCTTTTACTTTTCTTTTCTAAGGAAGGTTTAATTTCCATCATTTTAGATATTCCAAATACACCTGCAATAAACACTATGGGAATAAACATCATGGAATACTGAAAACCCATGAAATAATAGGGAATATATGAGGATGTCATGGCATATACAAGGTATGGAATAGCTGGAAGCAACCCTATGATAAACCGGTAAAATGCAAAGTCAACTGCCATAAATGCAAGGAGAAGGAAAAGAAGTTTTATCTTGTAATTGGACAGAAGATATTTTATGAACATGTAAGGATGAAACAATAGGATTACAAGAAGGCCGAATATGCTTTTGGTTGCAACACCAGACGCACCACTTACAAAAAGGGCAATATTCTGGCTATGGGCGATATCGCCCTTGAGATACCCGGCCACCGTATAATACATTAACATTACAATTAAACCAGCAATGAATAAATATGTGAGATTTTTTATTCTTATATGGTCTTCTTTCATATAATACCGTGAAATTAGGACTTCCATAAGCAATGTCATTGCAGCAATGAATACGAAAGAGGAATGAAGGCTGACTATAAGGGCAAGGAATAATATATTTAATAGAATCCTTTTTTTTAGATAAAAATAAATTGACATAAAATAAAAAAACGGGAGAAAAATCATTAAATGAAAATCAAAATATATAGGGGCTTTCAGTAAGGGGAGAAAGAAGAAATGCTATCGCAACTATGAATGCATAAAGTTGTGGGTTTTTCGCACTT
>NZ_KI542743.1:0-19418 GCF_000496155.1 Ferroplasma sp. Type II | reverse complement strand
ANAATGAAAATAAAATAGCAAATAAGGCAGATATGAAAATAAGTATATTGCTGTATTTTATTGTTTTTCTATCCCCAAATACCCTCCCTTTTAGAATAGATAGCCATTTCCAATTCATTTAAATGAATAGTGTCTATTAATATATTTATTTTACCATATAATATGGTCAGTATAATAAATAGAAAGTTGCATAATTTCTTCGTTTGTATTCACCTTATATTATAATTTCTATCAGTGATAATATTTTTACTTATAAATCATGGTTTATGGCATTCTTTGCCCTCCATATGTATGCATTTCACCATAATTTTTTATGGTATCACATACCCAGAGTCTCTGATATCTTTCGTATTATAATATTTCAGCGTCCTTGATTTTAATACTGGTGCCATGGCATATTCATCCAGATAAATGATTCGAAAACGTGTAAGAGCTCCCGTTCTTATTTCTTTTCATATCGTCCAGTTCCTGTCCCAGAAAACCATCCCGAGATTCCGTATAAATGTACTATTTTTTGTCAGACTAAAGTAAAATATATTCTGGAACGGTTATCTGTTAAAAGATGAAACGCCATACGTACATTTAGTTAGTATTACTGCTTCACAAAACTTATATTCAATTTTATATTGAATTAATTATAAATGATGAAAAACAGGGAAAAATTGCTGATGTTGATAAAATGATAAGAAATCCTGTTATACACAGGTTTTCTATGCCTTTTTTATGTACGTAGTCTGACTGCTATTGAAGTATATTTATGCATAAGTTTTTATGCGGATTTTATATAACGTATTATTGAGTGGCATAACTGAATCTTTTAGTTCTGGCGTCACATTCCAATACTCGGCTGTGGCATCAATGTTCATATCGTCCAGTATCTTCTACTTTTTTATAGCTCATATTTTGCCGGTCAATATAGTCGGCTCAATATCGCTATTATATGCAATTATGAATATAATGGCAGTTGTATTTGTTTTTGGTCTATCTAACGGCATCCAGCACTACCTTTCATACCATCTTGTCAGGGAAAACCATTCTGCCATAATGAGACTGATGAGGCAGACAATTGCATTTTCAGTACTGCTGGCACTTGCAGCATTTATTTTCATGTTTCTTGCTTCTGGTAAGATTGCAATGCTTTTCTTCCATAGCAGTGCGTATACTCTTTCCATCAAACTTATAGGCATTGCAATAGCTGGATCAGTAATGATAAACGTCTTTGGTGCCATGCTTCTGGGATTAAACCAGTATAAAAAATATTCCCTTATTTATATATTCATTAATATTTTCACATATTTCTTTCCCCTTTCTATGCTTTTCCTAACTGGTCAATCCGTATATCTCATTGCAGGTCTGGCTTCAATCAACATATTAAGCGCAATGCTCTTCCTATTTTTTGTATACCGTATATATGGAAAGCTCAGCGGATTACAGACAAAGAGTGTAAAAGAACCTTACCATAATCTTATTTATTATTCAATACCTTTATTCTTCTCATCCATAATGGGGACAAGCGCAACCTATATTGACAGGATAGTTGTATCATATTTTATTAATCTCTCATTTCTGGGAATTTATAATTTTGCACTTATAATTGCATCTGCCGCAGCCTTTCTCGTAGCTCCTGTTTCAAATTTGCTTATACCCAAGCTCTCAACTTTCTTCTCACTGGATAACAAGGAAGGTTTTAGAAATAGCATAAGAATACTTTTAAACATAGTCTCTTTGATATACATTCCTGCAGCACTGGGTATAGCAGCCTTATCCAGAATATTATTATTTGAATTTGCAGGAAAAGCATATACAATGGCCTATTTGCCCCTTATTATAATAATGTTCGTGACATCTGTGTTTATTGGCACAACAGTGCTGGCATCAGGTATATCCAGTATAAGACGGACAAAGATCTTCATATATTCATCCGGCTTTGCGCTGGCATCAAATGTTGTCCTTTCAGTTATCCTGATTCCAAGATTCAATATAATAGGAGCAGCAGTAGCCTATTCCTCCATGAATGCAGTTAATTTTGCAATAGTCTATTATTATTCCCGGAAATTCGGTGTAAATAATTATGATATTTCCAGAATAGTAAAAATATGGATTTCATCCTTAATAATGTTCGGCATAATATTCACAATACAGGGACTATTCCCCTACACCATGATTAACATATTCATTTACATACTGGGAGGGCTTCTTATTTATCTGGCGGAAATTAAGATCTTCCGTTTGATTAGCCAGGAGGAGATGGGATACATAATATCCGTGATACCTGACAGGTTCGGCGCCATAAAATACCTTGCAAAAAGTCTTGCCTATAATGAGAAGAAAGGAAATTATGACAGGCTCTTCAGATTCATAAAATAATTTAAACATATTATATATTGTGGTAAAATGGTGTTAGAATGAATAGAAATAATAATTACATCTCAGTTATTGTCTCTGCCTATGACAGGAAGAAATACCTCTTAGAAGCTCTAAAATCAGTTACGGACCAGTCGCTTCCCAGAGATAAATATGAAATCATCCTTGTAAAGAATTTCAATGATGAAACTATTGACAAATTCGCTGAACAGAACAATATACAAAATCTTTATAGTGAGGATAAACGGTTTTCCGGCAAAATTCTTGAAGCACTTAGTGTAGCGAACGGTGATATTATATGTTTCCTTGATGACGACGATGTGTTTTATCCAAACAAACTGAGTTATGTCCATCAAAAATTCTTAGACAATGAAAAACTTTGTTATATCCATAATAAATTCTCGGCAATTGATGAAAATGGAAGAACAATAGCATATTACAACGACAATCCAGATTTCAATATGTCCTCAATAAACATAAAAAAAGAAATTATAGATATAAAGTCGTTGACTAAAGTAACTAAGAGCATTGATACGCTAATGTACCTTTTCGCCCTTGAATCAGGAATGCCAATAGAACTGGACAGTGAAACACTCACATATTACCGTGTTTCAAGTGAAAGTGTAACACATGCATTCAATGATATTGATTCATTCAGAAAATTTTCCTATAATTCTCTGAATAATATTCTTAATTCTTATGTTCAGATGCTTTCAATTTTCCATTCACAGAAAGTTCAAAAAATTTTGAAACACAAAATAAGCTTTACTAAAATTAGGTTGTATCTTTTCGGTGGGAATAGAGTGAAATTAAGGGATTATCTGAATATCCTGGTTTCTCCTACACTTGAATCAAGAACGTATGAAATTAAGGTTGCTGTGGCATCTCTATTCATGAAAAAATATACAGTTGACAAATTATATAAAAATGAAAAAGCTAAGCAGAAATATGCATAACCCTAGACTATGGCCACTGGCGACACAGGTGATGCTGTGGCACCCATGAAGGATATAGGCGAGCATATGAATAGGAAATGGTATATCTTATCCTTTGCCATAGCTTGAAGGTTAAGGTTATCAATGATATGTATCCCTGCCTTTGCTATGAGATACTGGTGTACCGGCAATCTTGTTTTTGGATCCTCTGGGGGTACAACCTCCGATGATGGCGTATCACTACCAGTTACTGAAATTTTTATTTCATCCATGTACTTTGCTAGGCCAAAGCCTATTCCTGCAGCTGAGTCATAAAATTTATCGTATTCCTCGGGATCTGAAAACAACTTTGAGGCACCTGTATGGAAGAATATGGCATCACCGGGTTCTGGAACTATGTTATTATCTTTAAGAAACTTTTTGACCTCAATTGTCCCTATGGAATAACCGCCCTCAAGAATATCAACACCATTTGCGGCTGCTGAATCAATCATAATTCCTCTTGTTATAATTGGCCCTGCATTTTCTATCCCCAGTTTTTTATATCCTGTGTTTGTCAGTGAATCCTTCACGGATATATTGTTAAAAAATTTCCCGTTGTATGCCATATGGGAAAGGGCGTCAATATGGGTTCCAGTATGGTCACACATTTCTAGCCTCCCAATTGAAGGCCCGTATTTGTTTGAGTATTTTTCAGTAAAACCATTGTCATATGGGCGCAATAATAGGTTGAAGAAGTATGGACCGTGTGTTGGCCGGTCCGCCATTCCATTATATATAATATGGGACATAGGATAAACATTCCCTTTTTTTGGTATTCCAAGAGATTTTATAATTTTCTGTGGGTTTATAAGATTCAAGTTTCCTCTCTGGTCATCAGGTCCAAATGGGGATGATAGATCATTTTCTGTATTGTACAGTGCATCTGAATTTTTATTGTTATCCTTATTTCCATCATGGTTTTCCATATATATACATGTGCAATCCATATAAAATTATAACGCACATGAATCAATAAATTATGCTGTGGATATGAATATAATAATCAAGGCAATCCGGGTTTCTGACAGAATCCATGTTAATAATGCTCTCTAGGACATTACCTTCTATGATTCTTGTGACCGGAATCTCCATTTTCTTTCCATTCAATGTATATGGAACATCCCTGGCCTGTAGAATATAATCCGGTATATGCCTTGGAGACAAATCATTTCTTATCTTTTTCCTCACGGTTTCTATTATTTTTTCTTCCATAGTGAAATTGCCTTTAAGTACAACAAACAATGCAATCCTGTATACACCCTTTGAATCATTAAAGCCTATTACAAGAGAATCCCTTATAAACTCCAAACTTTCAATAGATGAATATATCTCACCTGTTCCTATTCTTATGCCATTTCTGTTCAGTACGGAATCGGATCTTCCATATATTATTATTCTACCATGGCTGTCTACGGATATGAAATCGCCGTGTCTCCATATGCCAGGATAAAAACTGTAATAAGTTTCATAATAACGTTTTTTTTCAGGGTCACTCCATAAAAATACAGGCATATTTGGCATAGGAGCCATTATTGCCAGTTCTCCCTTTTTATTTATTAGGGGCTTCCCATCCGGACTCAATGCTTCCACGTATGAGCCAAGCCCCCTGCACTGGATCATGCCACTGTATACAGGCAATGTGGGAGAGCCAAGGCAGATGGCTGAACAGAGGTCGGTTCCACCACTAAGTGAAGACAGCCACACATCATTTTTGATATTCCTGTAAACATATTCAAAGCCCTCAGGTGAAAGCGGGCTGCCAGTTGATCCTATAAATTCAAGCTCTTTTAGGTTATATTCATTATAAATATTCAGTGAGGTATGTGTGAGGGATTCAATATATGCTGCGCTTATACCCAGATGCGTAATTCTGTATTTGTCCGATAATTTCCATATTATTCCCAAATCAGGATATGACAGGCTTCCGTCATAGAGCACTATAGTTGAACCCATAATCAGTCCACTTACAAGGACATTCCACATCATCCAGCCTGTGGTTGTTGTCCATGTAAATATGCTTTTTTCCCCTATATTCATATGAAGTCCTAAAACCTTAAAGTGTTCCAGAATTATTCCACCATGACCGTGAACTATGGCTTTTGGCTTTCCTGTTGTTCCTGATGAATAAAGGATCCATAGTGGATGTGAGAAGCTTACATTTACTGGTTTATAATCATCCTTTGAATCCGGAATTGAGTCCATTCTAAGGAAGCCGTCCATGTTAATACTGCCAGTGGTGATTGCCACACTGACATCTGGAAGCGATTTTAAAATCTCTTTTGCATTTTCTGTCCGTTGAAAAACCTTTCCGTTGTATGAATACTCAGGCGACACAATAAACACCTTTGGGGATATCTGTGAAAATCTTTCAATGACTCCCTTAATCCCAAAGTCCGGGGAACAGGATGACCATATTGCACCAATAGATGCTGAGGCAAGAAATGCAATTATGGCCTCCGGTACATTTCCTATATAGGCACAGACCCGGTCTCCTATTCCAATACCGTTCCCATTAAGGTATTCAGCCAAGCCAGACACCCGGTGCCAGAGTTCACGATAGGATAAAGTTTTGGATCCACCTGATTCATTATGGGAAATTATTGCCACCTTGTCACTGTTTCTCCTGCTGTATACATAATTAGCATAATTCAGTAGAGATCCGGGAAACCACGATGTATCAACATTATTTTCAGATAGAACAGAGGAATAATTGCCGAGATTTACGTGGAAAAAATCTGCAATATATATCCAGAAGGTTTCGGAATTGTGAACAGACCAGCTCCACAACTCTTCGTAATTATTAATCCTGATATCAGCACGCCTTGCAGTATAATCCATAAATTTCTGCATATAAGATCCTCTGGCATATTCCTGTTCAGGTGTCCAGAGCAGTTGCTCGCCCTTATCCATAATTCTTCAATATAATTTTATATAAATAAATTCCTTTCTATGGTAAAGATCTATGCTAGAGATTAACACGCATATAAAATTAACGAAATTATTAAATATAATCATGTAAATATGTTTATATGTACACCAGTGATGAATTGTTTAAAAAAATAAACCATATAGAATTTTATGTTTCCAGTGCGAAAACCTGGTCATATTTTGTGGAAAAGGGACTGGGTCTTGGTCTCAGGGGATACTCTGGACTTGAAACTGGAAACCGGGAAAAATCATCTTTTTTACTGAACAGTGGAGATATAAACCTTGTTTTTACCAGCTCAATGAAAAAGGAATCGGAAATCAACGATTCTGTTAGTCTTCACGGAGATGGAGTCAGGGATATAGCACTTGAGGTAGAAGATATTGATTATACAAAAAAACATCTTGAAGCAAACAATGTAAAAGTTTCCTCAATAAAAGAGGAAAAGGATGAATATGGAAAAATAAGGAAAGCAGTTATGATGACATACGGTGACACACTTCACACGTTAATAGAGAAAGGCGATTATAAGGGTTTTCTTCCAGGATACAGGGATGAACAAGCAGATTCAGAGGATACAGGCATATACAGGGTAGACCACGTTGTTGGAAATGTTTATGAGGGAGAAATGGACCAGTGGGTTAACTATTATATAAAAAATATGAATTTCAGCCAGCTTATAACATTTGATGACAAGATGATCAGAACTGATTATTCTGCACTGCGGTCGAAGGTTGTGAAATACAATGACAGTATAGTTTTTCCAATAAATGAACCTGCAAAGGGGTTAAAAAAATCCCAGATACAGGAATATCTGGATTACTACAATTCTCAGGGTGTCCAGCATATAGCACTGAAAACCGATAATATAATAGAAACTGTTTCAAAGATGAAGGAAAATGGAATACAGTTCCTTGAAACTCCCAAGTCATACTATGACACTCTGACAGAAAGAGTAGGAAATGTGGATGAAGATATAGACAGATTACGTGAACTCAATATACTGGTAGACCGTGATGAGGATGGATATCTTCTACAGATATTCACAAAACCCCTTACGGACAGGCCAACCTTATTCTTTGAGGTCATAGAAAGGAAGGGTGCCAAATCCTTTGGGGCGGGGAATTTTAAAGCGCTCTTTGAATCAATTGAAAGGGAACAGGCTCTGAGGGGAAATCTATGAAAATTTGCCTCATAGAACATTCTGGAAGTTACCGTTACTGTATATACAGTAATGGAAAATACTATGAGATGGCACCAATGCTTGAATTGCAGGAAAGTGATCTGGAAAAGGATTTTTATTCCCTTTACGGTAAAATTATAAATCTAAAACCAGATGAAAGATATTCCATAGAACCTGAAAATCCGAAATACGGCGTACCCATTCCAAATATGCGGTCAGTCAGAGATTTTTATGCCTTTGAGGATCACGTTAAAAATGCAAGAAAAAATAAAGGACTGCAAATGATAAAAGAATGGTATGATTTTCCTGTATTCTATTTTTCATGTACTCCAAATGTATATCCATCGGGGCATGACATAAAATACCCTGAAAAAACGAGGGCTTTTGACTATGAAATGGAGGTTGCTGCTGTGATAGGCAGGAAAATAATTGACTGCCATGAAAACTGCATGGAATCTGTATTCGGATTTTTGATTATGAACGACTGGAGTCTCAGAGATATCCAGAAAGAGGAAATGAAGGTAATGCTTGGCCCGGCAAAGGGGAAGGATTATGCCACATCATTTGGACCATTTCTGGTCACGAGGGATGAAATCACGAAGGATTCAAAAAATGGAAAAATCAATATAGAATTAAAAGGATATGTCAATGGAAAGCTGTATTCACAGAATAATTTAAAAAACATCTATTTCGACTTTAATGAACTGCTTGAACGGGCTTCAGACTCGGTACCACTACTTCCCGGTGATGTAATTGGAAGCGGAACATTTGGTACTGGATGCATACTGGAACTTGGCCCAGAAAAATACGGCTGGCTCAAGGCCGGTGATGAGGTAAGGCTGGAATCTAAACAGCTCGGTAATCTTGTAAACAGGGTGGTGTAAATGGTTTATTATGTAAAGAGGGGAAAGGTGCCTGAACAACGCCATACCTATGATATGAGGTCACATATTCCCAAAGAGGAACTGTTCGGATTGAATGCTTTTGATGGAAAATATTCTTTACTGTACCACAGGTATGACCCTGCAGAGGTGGAAAACACATCTGTGGAATACAGGGAAAAACTGTCCGCCGTGGATTTGATAGAGCACAGGCACCTTAAGACAGGGTCTCTTGGCAAACTTGACAATTTTTATACAGGTAGGCAAATACTATTTTTCAATGATACAACAACCACAGGGATAATTGACACCGATGCAACACCAGATGAGTATTTCAGAAATGCCCTATGTGATGAGGTATTTTATGTGCAGTCCGGTAAAGGTTCCATAGAATCACCCTTTGGCACTCTCAGATTCAGGCAGGGTGACTTTATATACATTCCAAAGGGAACAACTTACCGTGCTATGATTAATGAAAGGTCCTTTTTCTTTTTCACTATTTCAATGGATAATATTGACATTCCTGGGAATTATATGAACCCTTATGGGCAGATAAAAGAGGGTATGCCATATTACACCAGGGATATTGAAATACCAGAATTTAATGAAATCAATGATGGTGAAGGGGAGTACCATATAATGGTGGATTATGGAAACTACTACCTGAAGATGACAAGAAAATATCCAGTAAATGATCTGGAGGGCTATGACGGGTATCTCTATCCCTTCACGATAAATATAGATAAATTCGCCCCAGTAGTCGGAAAACTGCACATGCCACCACCGGTACACACTGTATTTGAATCAAAACATTTTATGATAGGTGCTTTTCTGCCAAGGTTATTCGATTACCACGAGCGGGCAATTCCAGTACCATATTACCATAATAACATTGATTCAGATGAGCTTATTTTCTATTCCTCTGGCAATTTTATGAGCAGAAAGGGTATTGGTGAGAAATCAATAACAATGCATGTACACGGCATGATACATGGACCGCAGCCAGGTGTTGTGGAAAAGAGCATCGGGGCAAAGAAAACGGACGAGGTTGCAATTATGGTGGAATCATATAAATGGCTTTTGCCTACTGAAAAGGCCGAATCAATAAAAGACAAAAATTATCAGTTTTCCTGGAAATCAGAGTGGGATTAACATCTAAAAAATTTTTTATTATTCTATTTAGAAAACTTATTTTTTCTCAAACAATCCGAGCCAGAATTTTTCTTCCAGATCAAGAATTCCCTTCGCACTATCTATGAATTTATCCTTCTGGTCATTACTATGCACTCCTATAACATTCTCCATGGCATCCTCATGTGTTGACTCTAATTCCCTGTGAAATGTAAAATAAAGCATGTCCATGTCCTTATATTTCCGTTCCTTTATTATTTTTAATCCGGGCAATAATTTATCCCACATTGGTATAGCCATATTTTCCAGGGCAAATTCTGCACCTAATGCATTTGCGTGGTCTGATGAGAAATATTTTCTCATGCCGTCAAGCCAGGCTTTAGTGGTTGGAAGTTGTTCCCTTTTTACCAGTTCCTCGGGCTTTAGTCCTATGGATCTTAAATATCTCCTGTAAAGCAGCTCATGTCTCTTTCCGGAATCTCCGCTTCCCAGCTCAGATACTAGGATCCCTGTGAGTTCATAGGCGTCATCTTCATTTTCAGTGCTCACCAACAACTGTGCCAGAATTTCTGGCCATTCCCTCGTGAAATGATAAAACTCAATGGAAAATCGCCTAAATTCCTCATCGGTTATATCTCCTCTGGAAAATCTGTTAATAAAATCATTGTTCGTTGCTGGATGACTCTTCACTACTTTTTTTATTTCTCCATAAAAATCCGATTGCTGCATATATTATTTAATAATTAACTATATATAACGTTTTTGAAACTACCATATAGACAATCTTAATTATATAATTTATTGTATTTCTTGCAATAGTGTTTTTTTGTATTAATATATACTGTTAATTTGAATCAGATAGGTTATACAGGTTCGACTGAAAACTAAAGAGCTTGACTTTATTACCCTTTGAAGCAGTGCATTGAAATTTTAAAAATCTTTAAACTTTTCTTCGATCCATCTTTAAGTCAATCTAAAGATGTCAATATTGGCATTTGAAAATTAGTGTCTGTCTATTTCATTATACGCCTTTTTGTATACCTCTCCTCTAATTTCTTTTATCGGAATATCTTTTAAGCTTTCTCCAATTTTAATTAAATCTTCAACCGGATTATCTGGCATACTGTATAGAACAATTCTATCTTTATATGGTACAATAAAAAATTTCTTTCCATATTTTCTGCGTATTTTCTTTGGGATATATATTTTCCCAGTTTTTTCCATTTTTAGTATTGAATGTACCATATATTGTTATTATTTACATAGCTAATAATTTTTCTGTATAAAAGGTGACAACTGTGAATATTTTGAAAGGAAGAAACAATTCAAAGCGGGGAAAAATAATCCAGGAACGCATATAAAAACCCCATAGACCTATTAATGAACATGTAGAGAATACTTCTTAAAGGGGAAATACATAGAACCTACATATTCCATAGAATTGGCAAACTGCCTGGTATATTGAGAAATAATGTTCGGGATAATCAAGCATTATATGCTGAAAATATTTATTAATAAATAAATGTTATCCAATTATGCTTAGTGTAAAATCAGTCAAAAAATATATAAACCCAATTATTAATTTACTTTTCATTTATTTGGCAGTATTAGTAGCGATATCAACAATTATTATTGTAATGGAAATACATGTCTTGATAATTTTATATGGAAAAACACCGGGAATATTGGGGTTTATGTTTTTTATCTCAATGCTTGCCTGGATTGAATCGATATATATGGCTTTTAATATAGGCAACATATATTTAATTTTAGAATCACGAAATTATGATAATATAAAAAGTCAAATGTATTATTATTCAAGTGTTACAATATTTTTATTAATATTTACAACAATAGGTTTTTTTATCTCACTTGCAAGTTTTATAGCTTCTTCATCCACAACAAATCCCTTCAACCTGAATGCAATCATAAAAACATTTTCTATTTATGTGCTCATATTATTTGGTTTGCTTTTGATGCCATTAATACTAAGAAAAATATTGGATAAAAAAATAGAAAAATTATTAATGGAATAATCTTCAACATAGGCTATTTTGGATAATATATTATATTTTTATTCTTTGTATAGCAATGGAGCATAAACATGTATATTTTATGTTCACGATTCAGTCTAGTAGTCTAGTTTTTCATTTTTTCTTTAGTAATCTTTAAAGAAGATTTTTTTTCTTTTCTTCAGATATCATGGAAGTGACAGTATATAATGCTTTCCTACAGAAGCATTACCAATATTTGAACTTGATACTTTATGATAAAAATTTAAAAATTAATATTATTTAGAACATTTTAAAAATTATGTCATGGGCGAGTTATGAAAAAATTTAATTAATTTATTATTTGATGGATAAATGGCCATTTCCTTATGGATCTTAGTAATTTGAAAAAGATTCTGTGAATGTAATACATGGGGCAAAATCTGGTATGAAGAAAGGGAATATGGAAACTGGATGGTAACTGTTCATATTTTGAAAGGAAGAAATAATTCAAAGCATGTAAGAATGAAGCCGGAACGCATATAAATAATCCATAGATCTTTTAATTAACAGGTAGAGAATACTTGTTAAAGGGGAAATACATAGAACCTACATATTCCATAGAATTGGCAAACTGCCTGGTATATTGAAAAATGCAGCAGTGTATAATCAAGTATTAATAGGAATTTGAATTATAAAATAATGGAAGATCATAAAATAGAGGATTTACTGGCATTAAAAAACATTGAAAAGGTTATAGTTGACAGTACAGGAAATAAAGTTGCAGCACTTGCAACTTGTATTTACAGGGAGTATAAGAAAAAAGAATTCCATAAATATATTTACATATACAAAGAGGATTTTACCTTAGACCACATAATAGAGGGAATGGATATCGTGTCAATTGATTTTTCCAATGATGGAAGGCTCCTTTATACAGATAAAAAAGGGTTGCACATAACAGGAACCGGTGAGTCAGAGATTAACATTAGCGTTACGGGCAACATCCAGCAAGCAATGTGGATGAATGAAAAAATACTTTTCACTGCCAAAGTAAGCGAGAAAAAGGGGCCTGATGATGCCTATTTCTTCGAAGAAAATGAACCATTAAGTGAACTCTATATACTAGATTTGGCCGGAAGCATCAGGAAAATAACCAAAAATATTCATATATGGGAATTTGACACAGACGGAGAAAACATATACGCAGTAACATCAGAGAAACCAATGGAAAGCTGCTGGTACAGGTCTAAAATTTCAAGGATAAATCTGGATGGTAAAATTGAAATGGTTTATGATCCGGATTTCCGTGAACTTGGAAAGATAAAAGTCCATAAAAACAGAGTGGCTTTCCTTGAATCCATAATGAGTGACAGAGGCGTAATATCCGGAGATATTATAGTAATAGAAAATGGGAAGGTAAAGAATATCACAGAGGGTTCTGATTCTACATATTCCCATATAGAGTTTTCTGGAGATTCTATGTATGCACTTGAAAACAAACAAGGTACATTTACTATAAGGAACCTTGATACGGAGAGCGAAATATGGAAAGGGGCAGGAATTATATTTCCAGCATTTGCACCTGCATTCTCAACCAATGGCAATGTTTTTGTTTTTGCATATTCCAGTGAGAAAGAAGTAGCAGAAGTTGTTAAAATTGAATCGGGCAAAAAAATAAAATCTTCAATTAATGGGGAACTGCAAAAACTGAAGGTTTACCCTTCAGAGACGGTTCAATGGAAATCCACAGACGGCAAAGAAATCTATGGTTTTTTTAGGGCAGAAAGTCCGGATAATCCGCTGGTGGTTTACATACATGGAGGTCCCACATCATTCTCATATCCGGCATTTATAGACAGAACTACCATGTACCTTGGAGCCGGGTTCTCTCTTTTTTTACCCAATTACAGGGGAAGCGTAGGAATGGGAAGGAAATATGCAGAATCTAACAGAGGTGATATGGGAGGAATGGACTTCGAGGATGTGATAACAGGTATAAATTATCTAAAGCAAGAGGGAAAGATAAAAACGGACAGAATATACATAACAGGGGGTTCCTACGGTGGTTATATGTCTGCACTTGCCATAATGAAATCCGATCTATTCAAGGCATCAGTATCACTTTTTGGAATTTCTGACTGGATCAGCTTTCATGGAGTGTCAAATCTCTATAACTGGGACAGGATTCATATGGACCAGAATCCCTATGACTTCCAAAAATATGATAAATTCTCTGCAATAAGAATGAAGCATGATGTCAAAACACCAATACTCCTAATGCATGGAATGGAAGACCCATATGTTCCTATTGGCCAATATTATGAATTCTACAGATTCCTGAAAGAAAACGGAAAAAATGCAAGATTGCTAATTTATCCCAGGGAAGGGCACGGCTTTACTGAGAAAGACCATATGATAAGGCAGTACAGGGAAACTATTGACTTCTTCAATAGGTACAGATAAATTAATTATCTTTTTATTCTAAGAGCCAAATATTGCCTTTACATTATTCAACGTTTTGGTGAAATCAATCCACTGCATATTTTCTACTATATATTTGAGTTCAGGAGAATTAAGATATATATAATAGGGGATCATAGTAAATTCGACTGCGTTAAGTCTATGCACCAGGTTCTTCATTTCACTGTAATGCATCATGAATTTATCATGGTTTCCACTCATTAGGTATAGCAGGCAGTAGGATCCATGGGCATAAAGCATTCCTCCGGGATATTTTATTCCTTCCTGTGTTGAGAGTGCCATGTCTGAGTACTTTAAACTGCTGGAAAAATCTCCATTCATGGAGCATGCTATGGACATGGCAGCATAAGTTTTGCCGTATTCCACTGGAGCATTGAGGTTCTTATTTATTTCAAGGGATTTATTGCCATATTCAATGGCTTTCTCGGGTTGTATCCAGCAATATGATTCTGCAAGGTTGTTGTATATTTTTCCCTGCAGGCCAAGAATATTTAGTGTTCTGGCCAGTTCTAATGAATTAAAATATTTTCCAATAGCTTCTTCAAGCATGAAATTAAATCTATAAATATGGCCTTCTATCCGGAGCAACTCTGCATAAATACCAGAATCCATGTTCGTTTCCCCTGATGCAGATTCCAGAATTTTCATAGAATCTCTAAATCTACCGGACAGGAACGTAAGGTCTCCGATCTGTATCTGGGATTTAAGATAAAGCTCATTGCCGCTACCATTTTTATATTTTGAGGATATGTCATGGAAGAGGACTCTGGCATCAGAAAATCTTCCCATCACCCGCAGTACATCGGCCTTGTAATATGAAATATAGTCGCTGTAACGGCCAAATAATCCATCTTCTATTTGAATATTCATCAGTAAATCGCTGCTCTTCTGTAGCATTCCCAGTTTTTCTGAGGTAGGCAGCATAAAGGAACTGTATTCTCTGATCATCTGGATGTGCATTCATAATCCTACCTGAAATATTCCCCACAACGTTCCAGTAACCACCATCAATAAGGAATATAGAAAGTTCAAGGAATTTCTCTCCCATATCAATGTTCTGGAGAGGCATATAAAGAAGAAGATTCATGATATTAGGGTAGAATAACAACATTGAATCAAAGGGAATACTTTTTTTATTGTCATTAAGGTATCTTATCATCCCTGAAAATATGCGGTCCATTACTGCAATTTTACTCTTGCTTAATGGATTGTTTATTACATAATCATAAAAATTGTCGTGTATTTTGTATATACCTTCGGTGTTTTCAACACGCAGAACAAATGAATGGTCTGTTATCTCCTCAAAATTTGACAGGGCAAATGGTATGTTCAGTTTCTTGACCAAGACTTCAAAAATATTAAAGTCAAAAAAGTGTATATAGGACAGTGCCGTGAAGAGAGTCCGTTCATCACTGGAGAGATGTGATAGAAATCTCGGTATTATTTCACTGGTTGGCATAATAAAATCATATCCAGAAATACCAATTTCCTTATTTCTTAAATAAATCTCAACACACAGGTCAAGGTATAAGGGAAGACCTTTGCTTGACTCTATTATTGACTTTCTTATAGCCTCATCTTCTACCGGAACAGATTTCAGGAAATAATCTGAGTCATCATAGCTGAGATAGTCAAGTATATGCTGGTCCAGTATTTCATTCCATGATGGGTCTTCCTGCTCCCATTTTATATATTCCCTGCTTCCAATTATGAATAGTGTTCTGTCTGCGGAGAGTACCATCTCCTGTATGAATTCATCCGGAATACTGTTTAAGGATGCAAAATCCTGTCTTTTGTATACTGACTCGTAGGAATCCAGGAATATGGCAAAAATTGAATTTTTATTATGAGATGCTATGGAAATATCTATTCCTAGAAGATGGGACAACCTGTCGGATATTTCCTTTGGGTTTCTGGCACATGCATCAACTGCATCTATCTCATCATGATATTCTTTAAACTGTTTAGAAGATCTTTCCCTCAACATTATGGCAATCTTATCCACAAGAGCAACAGGAATATGTACTGCTTCAAGAATATCCCCAATTATATCCCACATAACACTGTTTTTCGGTATGAATTCCCTGATCTGGTCAGTTGTTTTTCCTATTAAGGAGAGATATTTAACCATGCCATAGTCAAAAAGAACACATGGAAATTTTATCTGTTTCCGCAGGCCTAGCAAAACGGCCGCCGGGGAATTGTATTCGTGTATATCCATACCAGCAAACAGGACGTTTATGGTCAGGCCGCCTGGGATTCTCTTTCTTCTGTCTACCGTTGCCATTAATTCGGATATTAATCTCGTCTTGCCAATACCACCCACGCCATAATAAACTATGGCCTTGCGACCAATTTTTCCATCTCCTATTGCATCGAGCCACTGGTTGAATACCTTAAATGGCTCTATTCGGTCTGTGAATTTTTTTATTGCATTCTCAGTTTTTCTGGAGAATCTGCTTTCAGGCATCTGAATCACCATTATCCAGTGAACCATACATGGTACTGTACACCATTTTTCCAAATTCCTCATTTCCGCGTGCTGCAGACAATGACTCATATACTGAATCAACTAGCCCGGTGTAATGTGCAAGTAGCCGATTTTCCCTTATTGATGAAAACAACAATTCATTCGTGTCTCCATCTGTAAGTGTAGCTGTAAGTTCTGAGTGGTTCAGGCGTATTCTAGAGTTTGTTTCGGGGAACAAGAAATCTGTAAATTTTAAAGAGATGTTTGAAGCCCAGTTGATGACAGCGTATCCAAAGCCCACACTGTTATTTGTATCTGCAAATCCCATTGAGGCAGTGGAGAAAATGTCAGAATATTTGCCAGCATAACTGTCACCGAATGATAATGAATCTATCCATATATCTGGGAATATGGAGTACAGAAGGCTCAGGATGTTTGATCCACTATCTACCCAGCTGCCCAGAAGGCTGTAGGCATTATTTTTGAGCTTGCCACCGGTAAAGTATGGATCAGAAAAATATGAATAAAAACTCCCTATCCTTCCGAGCCTGTCATAGAGTGCCGGTAGTGATGACCTGAACCATGCTATCTCAGGTGAATAGACAAAATGGAATGCATTATAGATTAAGGCGTGGGAGTCATCAGCCTTCCTGAGCAAGTTATTATATTCTGTCATATTCAAAACTGATGGCTTCTCTACAACTATGTTCTTACCGGAGGAGAGAATCTCCATTGCGGTCCTGTAATGGTCATGTGTTGGTGTACATATGATGTATGCATCTATTTGACGATTTTCAAGGAGATTTACCAAATTATTATACATCTTATACCCGGTAATTTTTGAACCGGCTATCCCATTATCATATATTCCGGCAATATTTATCCTGCCGTCCTGTGATATTGCTTTTTCCCAGTACTGTGCAATATACCCATATCCCACAAATGCAACATTTACCAAATTATAGTCATTGTTTTTAATTGCCATTGAAATCAGATTCCCCGGGATAATATATCCCTTCAAAAATATAAAGGTTGGACATTTATAAATATTTGTATTGCTACGAGTCCTTTTTAGATTTGAAAAATAGGTAAGGACATATGCAAAAAGGTTATAACTTATAAAGTGTTAATTATATCATGATTAGCACTAACAAATATAATAAGATCAGTGTATATATCAGAAAAGACGAAAAGGCGGTAATAGAGGAAAAGGCATTAAAGGAAGGAGTGTCTATCTCCCGATACCTTGTACTGGCTGCACTTCATAATAACCTGAATTTTTCAAAATCTGAATAAACTAAAAATAACTATTTTTTCCCTTTTTTTATCTATTACAAATTAATTTTATAATACAATTTGCAATAATCTACCAGGTTTGATGATAATGAAGAATGGAAAAAAGATTAACAATGAAGAATACAAGGAAAAAGAGGAATTTTTAAATAAATCTAAACTCAAAGAACGAGGATGGACAGAAAGCATGATAAAAAAAATTCTTGAACACCCAGATCGAAAAGTACCCAATCCAATATATAAATCTGCTTCTCCCATGATGCTTTACAGTATGGCGAGGATTAAAAAAGCTGAACTGTCTGAAGATTTTCAAATTTATAAGAAAAAAGCTGAAAAACGTTCCAGAACAATGAAAGAGATAAGTGCCTCAAAGAAAGAAAAGCTACTTTCCCAAATAGATTTAATGGAGTTCAAAATAAGGGTCATTTCTATGGATGCTCTATTGAATAACGCTGTAAGGAATTATAATGATTTCCACGAATCAAAGTCCATAGAGTTCGAAAAATATGATTTTATCCCAATTTCAAAAAACTCTGAGAGGGAGTTTCTAGAAAGGATAATGGTTAATTATGTCAGGCACAAGCTAACCAGGTATGATAGCCACCTGGAAATTCTTGCTGGGAAAATTGGAGTTCATGAAGCCGTGTTAAAAATAAAATGCAGGATTTTAGACGAAATATCAAAATCATATCCCGAACTGGAACCAGAATGTAATAACCAGAAACAAAACGCAGTTTAACAATTTAACGAGCTATTTGGCAAATAATATATTTACATCCATAAATTTCCACAATTTAACCCAGAGGCTTCCATTAATTTGTCATAGGTCTTGATTTTTATACCTAAATATGTTAAGGCCTCATTCAATGTTATTTCACCCTTTTCATAATTTTCATTAACAATATTGATAAATTTATTTCCATATTCTGTCTTTATGTTTACGATATAATTCCCGCCCGATGATGTTGTATTTTTAATTTGTTCCTTCTTTTTAATAAATTTATCATATTCAGTTTCATAACTTTGTATATAATTTAATTTATATAATCTATAAAAAATCATTGAATACGTGACTTTACATCTATCTAAAATAATATTACTGGAAACATAGAGTTTTACAAGTTTTTTTCACTCTCATAGTGTGGGTACACAATATTATATTTATTACTAATACTGCTTTCTTCTGTGATATTCATATTTATTATACTATTTACAATCCAAATGTTTATTAATGTGGGTACACTACTTATACTATGCCATATTACACATTCAAGCGTTCCGGAAAGAATCGCTACCTTGTTCTGAGGTGGAAGAAACGTATTGGCGGTATACCAACAGTTGTGAAAGAAGTAAGTGTGGGTACAGCTGCAAACCTTGCAGAGATTCTTGAGAATGGGATCAATGATATTGTACTGAAAAGCTATACTGCAGGTTCTACACTATCTGTACTGTACATGGACAAGAAAATTGGTCTCAGAGATACTGTGAACCGCATCATAGGCCATAAGGGAAATGGTATGTCACCTGGTGATTATATGCTTCTATTCGTAATGAACCGTTTATCAGATCCATGCTCAAAGAACAGTATGGAAAAGTGGATGAACAGGGATTATGCATCCATAATATTTCCAAAGGCAAGTTCACAGGATTTCTGGAATGTGATGGATAGATTCTCTGATAAGGACATGAAAGATATACAGGACAGCATAAGGGATAAG
>NZ_KI542742.1:0-10771 GCF_000496155.1 Ferroplasma sp. Type II | reverse complement strand
AGCATGGTTCAAGAATTGAAGAATTCTGGATGTCTTTCTTTAATTAGACGATTCCCCTCCCCATATCTAACAAATCTGGAAACAAATTTCTTAAGCGATTCTTCTGGTTTATCATAGCCATAATCATGTTTAATAACAAGCTTATCTATAGCTCTAATTTTATGTCCATTTGCCCTTGCCCTAATACAAAAATCTATGTCTTCTCCTGCAGCTAATGGAAAGTCCTCATCAAATCTTAAACCCTCTTCTAGGATACCCTTAGGCGTTATCATGACGCAAGTTGTACCATATACAAGATTTCTGTAAGTGTCATCCCGCTCATATACTCCATTCAAGGTACCATCGATATCATGGAAGTAGTCAAAGCATGTACTCCCATAACTTTTAAATTTAGGTGAAACAAGGTTTTTTCCTTGGACAGAATTTTTGCATACTAATTCAAAAGTTTGATCGATCGGGTCAACCACATCATCATCCATGAAAATTACTAAGTCCACACCCGCCTCCAACGATTTTTCAATTCCTGCGTTTCTTGCACTAGCTGGACCTTTGTCATTCACAAGGTTAACTAATTCAATACTATTGATTCGGCTTAGAACGTTCCGAGCATATTCTGAAATATTTCCTATTATCCACAACTTTGTTAATTTCTTCCATGAGATCAAGGAAATGATTAAATTTTCTAATTTATTCAGTTTATTTCCATCACTTTCCGTTATATTGACCGGTATAACTATACCTGCGGAGTAATCATTGCCCACTTTACTCTTTGTGTATCTTATCGAGGAGGAGATTCTTACTTGATTTACTTCCGCTTCTACAAGAGTTTTTGAATAATTTTGTGTCTTACTGAAACCAAACCAAAGAGCAAAAGCAGCAACCATATTCAAGGTGAGAAGTGCAGAAATTTCCCTTTGCGAGAGATGTTCAATTTCTAATTCTTTTTTTCTCTTTGAAAGGTACCTAATTATACCAATTATCTCGTCAGAAAAATCATGAACAATTTGTGAAAAATCTATTTCTGTTAGTTGGGATAAACTGTCTGAGAATCTCTCAATTTCTTTTCTTTTAAATATAAATGGACTATCGCCTATTTCATTCCTATAAGATATAATCGGACCCGTCATTGGTTTAGGATAGTGGTTATTAAATAAAAAATTTGTCATTCTAACCGTTTTGTTGAACGCATATTCGATTTCTACTCTCTTCACTGCTCTTATCGCTTTATTCTTCCTTTCAGCCCCTAACTAATCTGATTTACTTACCTCTTTTCCCTCTGGTTTATATAGTCATATATCCATAATCTCTGGTATCCCTCTGCCTTCAATCCTTCTATAGACCTTCTGACACAATTTTCTCCAAACTTCCTCTTTGCGGCGGAGAATATTCCTTCAGTTCCAGGCCACCTCATTCCGTAATCGTTATCCTCACCCTCTTCTACCTCTAATGTTTATCCGATTATCTCAACAAAAGTTGTTCGGGGTTCTTGTCTATTATCTGGCTGTATTCCCTCAGGCATGCCACATTTCCCGAATATTGAAGTCTACCTATTTGATTCATTTTTCCAGCATATACTTGTGGTGTTGTATTTTCAATTCATTCCATGAGAATCTCTTTCACTCCCACTCCACTGTAACCTTCACTTTCTTCGGTTCCTTGTCTCCGAATACTGATTTCTGAACATATAATGTTCCAATTGCTGGATTCCCAGAGGTTTTCTCCTGGAATCTATATGTGTTCTTTGTTGCTCTCTCGAACTCAAATTCTATTTCTTTCTTATCCAATTTTTTTCACCTCCTTTAATTTTTCAAATATCTCATTATTCCAGTTTCGTTTACCAATCCTTGCACGCACATCGGATTCCTGTAATATAGATGATCCATATCATTCCTATAGCAATGTGCACAGCAGACATGTTTGGATTTTTCATCGAGGTTGTTGTAGGGTCCATTTCAAAATCATCCAGATTGTAAGGATTGATTCACATGGGCAGGAAAGGATATTTCTGTAGTCGCATATAATATTATAAGGAGTCAATATATCATGTTTTTGGTTTCAATCGAGAGTTCCTAAAAAATCAACAAAGAATTGGCAATGTTTTTATTTAGTTTTTGAAGTGAAAATATTTGTTTCCTGACTCTTAATCCCAGCAATTTCTAGTTGATATCTTGCTTATTTTATATGAGGGAAATACTGGCTCTGGTGATTCGTGTCTGTGCAGAATAACATTCTCAAAGAGATAATTGATTCCACGCAAACATATCAGCAAGCTTTATATTTTCTGTCTTTCATTATTTCATTACTCAAATTCCTATTAATACATGATTATGGATTGCAGCATTTTTCAATATGCCTGCTTGTTTCCTCATCCTCGCAGAATATGTAAGTGCCGTGTATTCCCCTTGTCATTAAAATCCTGTACCTGTTGATTAACAGTTCAATAGACTTCGCGTATGCCTTAGTATCTCCCTCCTTTCCAGCCCGGAATAATTTCTTAATCTCAAAATCCTTGCAATCGTCGCCCAGTGCCCACTTGCCATTTCTCCATACCAAATCACGCCCCCATATTAACCCTATATAATCCGCCTCAAATCCCTGTGACCCATAAACTGATGCACATTTTTCCAGCATGTTTGATTGTCCACCTACCCAGAAAGGCGCATACTCTTTCTTTGGATCCATGAGCCATTTTATAGTAATGCCTGAGTTTTTGTATAAATCAAATCCGGATGGAAGTGGATAGCCTATCCTCACATTATCCGGAGAATCTGTGTTTTTAAGGTCTCCTTTTGCCTCAGTAAATGACGCAACAAGTGCTGTTTTGTTTCCGGCATCTGATTTATTTCTGAGAGACGTAAGGAGATCCTGTATAGTAGGAAAAGATTTTAGGCCATAATATTCAGGATATTTCCATGGCTTTCCATCCAGTAGGTTATTCACGAATTCTCCATAGTCGTTTCCATTTCTGTACAGACCCTTGAGATTTATTTCGTGGGCATTTTCAAGGTATTTTATAAAATTATCCCTGGTGCCTTCTTCCTTCTTGCCCAGTATCTGAGAATCATCATAAAAAAATACAGATATGTCCGCAACTTCGCCCCCGTGAATTATGTTGTTCACAGTCATCCTCTGGGCCTCATCAAAGATGGCAATATCATAATGCGCAGGAAAACCTTCATCTGCAACTCCAGGATTTCCGGGCCTACCAGTTGAATAATATTTGATAAGTGTTGACAATCCAGGGCTTGTGCTATCAAGCATTTTGCGCAATGATTCAACCATCCTGTTGTTCCTGTAGGAGAGCACAGATTGTTTTTCCATTGCCGTTGACCGTAACAGAAGATTCATTGCTATAAGGGTTTTACCAGATCCCGGTCCACCATGCACTATATAATTTCCGGATTTTCCATTTGAAAGGTCTTCAATAATTTCAATGTATGGTTCAAGCTGCTCACTGAACAGCCCATATCCTTCCGACGCCAGTGACTTCATGGCACCTGATCTTATATGGGCATAGTGTAATCTGATTGCCGCAAAGAGGCTTTTATTTTGCCTGTATTTTCCATTCAGGAATTTTGACAAACTCTCGCTGTCGAATCCCGCGCCAAGGTTATTTTTCAATTCATCTATTATTTTCCCTTTTTCATCCTTGTAATATAATCTGTTTCCGCGCGCATTTTTATGGGTTATGTTATACAGTATCACCATAGAAGTTATGTTAAAATTATCTATGCCCTCTATACCATATCTAATTTTTCCCTCGTAATTCAACACCTGGTACTCCGGGTTTATCTCTTTTTTATTATCAGCATTAACAAAGTAATCATCAATTGCCTCCATGGATTTCCATCCTTTCATCTCAATTATAGTAATTGATGGGGATTCGGAGTTGCCCATGAATATCGCATCTGCCCTCTCGGCCCCAGCAGGTATTATATATTCCAGCACAATTCCTTTATTTTCTAGTTCCTGTATAATATTATAGAGGTAACTTAAAGACCCTTTCCATGAATTGTATAAATATTTTCCAGGGTCAGTCCTGTATAAATCTCTGTACACTTTTGCAAGTTTATCCGGAAAGTCTTGGTTATATTCATTTAAAAAAGATTTTGTGTCGTTATAATAAAGATAATTCATAACAATTACAACGTTACAAGTTATTTATTGTTTTTCCTTTACTGTTTTTTAACGTGACTTTCAAGAAGAGTTTGATGACCAATTTCATGCGGAAGTACTTTTACACGGATTGAAATGTTAATTCTTCAAAAATTATTTTGGTACGATACTCAATATTTTCCTGGGATAGGGTATCTTCCTTATCAAGTATTTTCATGGAGTTTTCTGATTCGAATCTGAGAGTAAGTATGCCGTATTCACTTCTGATTTTCTTTTAATTTAACGGCAAATCCAGGTCCAGCAACCAGATAATCCATTCCAAGTTTTAATTCAACTCCACCCTCAAATGGTTGTTCAGAAAGGTAAGTAAATCCATCCAGATCGGTAAATTTTACATTGTTAACACTGTTTGCTGCAACTAGTGAGGCGGCTATGCCAAGTTTTGATTCCAGCATACATCCAACCATTGCATCTACGCCAGCGGCCTGTGCAACTGTAAGAACCTTTATGGCCTGATGGATTCCACCACTCTTTGATAATTTCACGTTAATCATATCTGCTGCACCCTGTCTTATAACATTCATGGCATCCATGGGAGAAAATACGCTTTCATCGAGCATTATTGGGATTCCTGATTTATGCCTTAGCTCCCTGGCACTGGTCAGATCAAAGCGGTTAACGGGCTGTTCAAAGAATATAGCTTCATATTTATTCAGCACTTGTGCCATTTTAATTGCACTATTTAGATTGTATCCCTGATTTGCATCCGCAAAAAAACTGGCATCCTCTCTCAGATTTCCCGCAATGAACTTAATTCTATCAATATCCTTTTCAAGATTATTTCCTATCTTAACTTTTATTATCTTTGCCCCGGAGTTCTGGTATGTTTCAAGAAGTCTGAGGCTTTCTTTTTTTGGAGATATTGGAATTGTAAGGCTTGTTTTACGTGGTTTAAAGCTACCGCCAGAAATTTTTACAGCGTGAACATTTAATGATTTCCCGAGAAGGTCGTAAAATGCCATATCAATAGCACTTTTTGCGGCTGTATTTCCGTAACAGTAATTATTTAAAAATTCAGAAAAATCTTCAAATCCTTCGACTTTTCTGCCATTAAGTGCCATTAAAATGCTGGATGAAATATTGAAAAGCACCTCTGGAGTTTCACCCGTTATTTCTGCAATTGTTTCTGCCTCTCCATAACCAGTAATATCACCAGAAATAAGTTTAACTATAATTCCATCGTAAAATTCCTGGCTGGCAAGAGAAATTTCAAAAACAAGGTTCAAGGGTATCTTTACCCTCAATACCTCACAATTATCAATACCAATTCCAGCTATTTCGGTTCCTGTTCTATAATGAAATTTAAAAGAGTTTACTATTTCCATTTCTATCATCTTTTTATTTTTCCAGAGCTTCAATAATTTTTTCAATACCCATGTTTAAACTCCCCTCATCTATTAGAACTGGAGGGGTTATCTTGAGAACGTGATTTGCCGCTCCGGTAAGTGAACAAATTACGTTATTTTTAAATAGCCGATTCCTTATTTTTAAAGCATAACTTCCATCTGGGTTGCCCTTATCATCAACTAATTCAACACCTATCATAAATCCTTTGCCCCTTGCAGATAAGATTTTGCTGTTTTTGATTCCAGAAAGCCTATTGATTATGTCTTTTCCTTTAGTTCTTACAAAATCCAATCGTTTTTCATCAAGTTTTTTAATAACCTCAATTGCAACTTTTGAAATAAACATATTTCCAGCCTGCATACTCACAACATCGTTATATGGCAAATCCCAGTCATTCTTATACAATACTGCGCCAAGAGGTAAACCAGCTGCCATGCCCTTGCCAATACAAACCATTTCAGGGTCTATTCCATATTTTTTAAAAAGGAACATTTCTCCAGACCTGCCAAATCCAGTATAAACTTCATCCACAATAGTATGCAGCCCAAACTTTTCAGCCATTTCAAAAAGAGCTTTAATAAATTGCTGTGGGAGTATATTCACACCCCCATCAGATTGAATAAGTTCCATTATAAGTGTCCCACCATTTAATTTAATGGGAACTTTATTTACCAGTTCATTATTATAAGCCATAGCCTCTTCCACAGAAATATTATTAGAAGGGCATCTTAGATGTATTATCTTATTTTCTGCGTCATAACCTGTTCCATTGGATACAGTTTTAGTAAGGAAGGTAAGTCCATGATAAGCACCCTCAAGGGCTATAATAGGTTTACCGTATCTGGAAAGCGCAGTATCACACGCCTCTGTACCGCTGGTGCTAAAAGCAACGTTGGAAAATCCTGATGTTTTTATTAGCAATTGTTTAAGTTTGTCTGTATATTGATTCTTAAACACTAATCTGCTTACAGTAGGCTCAAGCCATTCAGATTTAATGAAATTATAGCCTGTGGTCATTGCAGAACCTGAAAAATCAAGCATATACCTCTTACCACTCTTGACATAAAAATTATTTCCCCCAGTAATGGTAATGGGGAATGGCCGGAATTCAGGCCTAACCATTATTTTTCACCTGAAAGTTCCTTAACACTTGTAACTGTTGTATATTTATTTCTCCAGTATATTATTATTACACCAAATATAATCCATAGGGGAATCATTATATAAATAATTGAAAGAGGCAATACAAGTCCTGTGAGTGAATAATAAATGGCAATTCCCATCAGTACAGAAGCTGTTGTTGGTAAAATTATGTAGCTTATTACTTTCATTTTCATTTTCTTTCTTCTTATGAATAATGCCAGTGAATTATTGGTTGCAATGTGATAAAGCAGTGTAAATATTGTTATGGCAGTACCCCATAGGGCAAAACTAAAGAAAAGGCCGTTAGATTCGCCGTAGACATAAACCATCGGGAATAGTGTAATGAGAACACCAATAACTACAATCACAAAAAGCCAAATTGTGGCTACATAGGGGCTACCGTATTTTTTATGCACTTTTGAAAGATTAGCAGGGAAAAGTCCATCCCTTGCGAGTGCAAAAACAGTTCTGGCACCACTGTTGCCAAATATTACAGGTGAAAATATCTGGGCTATAACAACAAAAATAAATGCAAAAATAGCAATATCAAGACCATAGTACTGCTGGGCAATATAAAGTCCCGGGGCAAACTGTCCATCTACGGTGGATAAATTTGGGCCGGCTGAAGCCACTATGCTATATACAACAAAAGTGTCAAACACAACCATGATCAGTAAAGCAGTCACAATAGATTTTTTTAGATTTTGCTTAGATAGCTTAGCCTCCTCGCCCAGTGACACTACCGATCCATAACCACCATATGCCAGAAATGCACCAACTACCATTGCCAGGAAAAATCCATGTAAACCATCAAGAGAATTGCCGATATTAAAATATGCCAGGCTGTTATAATGGGTTTTGAGGACAAAGCCTATAGCAAGTGCAGAAAATATTATTAGCTGAAGCAGGCCGATAACAATCGCGGTTCCAGACGCAACCTTAATGCCGAAATATCCCACAATCAGGTAAAGTACTGGAACTATTAAAGAAAGCAAAATTACCCCATATAGAGGAATGGTAATGTTAAGAAGGGTTGATAAACCCACCCAGGTAAACCAGCCAACAACAATGCTGGCTGCAATCATATCACCAACAACCCAGAATGCGTTCCATAATCCCACACTTTTGGAAAGAATTTTATTCTGTGTGCCCGCCTCAACATATTTGTAATACCCTCCTGCATTATCTATATGTTCGCTAAAAACATATATTGCGATTATTGCCAAAAATAGAACAATACCACCAATAAGGAATGCTAACGGAGCAGTTTCGCCGCCAAACGTCATAGCTGTTACACCTGTAACTGCAAAGGCTCCTGCCGGGAATATAACAGAAACTGCATAAAAAACCACTCCCCAGAAACCTATAGAATTTTTCTTAAGCTGTCCAGAGTCATTTGTACTCATATAAATTTATAATAATGTTATATTTAAATATTATTATTATATTTTTGGTATATAATATCCAGTAACGTGACTTTACATCCATTTAATCCAATATTCTTAGAAATACGGAATTATACAAGTTTTTTCACTTTCATAGTGTATGGTGCATAATAATCTTTGAATAATAAATACTATTTTCGTCCCTGTAATGCAAATTCGTTATATTATTCACAGTCTCGTGAGAGGAGAAATAGATTAAACTTCATGAAACAACTGGAGAATGTAATAGCAAGGGTGAAGAGAATTATTGATTCAGGTGATTCTGATTCAATGGAAAAAGTCAGATAGCATCCTTGGCAGTGTATGACTGGGTTTACAATGAAAAAATTGGGAGGAAAAAGTGCTTCCGCAAGTGATGGAAGCACTGGGATTTGAACCCAGATCTAAGGGTCTCTTCCATGTTTCATTGTTCCAGTCACTCATCATGTATTCAGATGACCTTTAGCTAATCACAAACTGACTGGAGCCCTCTAGGATACCTGACTACCCCATGCTTCCTTAATCACTGTATTATTTTTTTATATAAATATCTATAGCTTCACCTGGAAATATTTCTTTGCACCAGTGCATGGACTCCTGCCTGACAGAAAACGAATCAAATCCCACCCCTCAAAAGGGGCAATCATGTGCATAAATAGATTTATAAAGTACCGTAGACTTTATTTTCATGGAGATAAACAAGAAACGGATACAAAAGATGAGGGACATAATTTACCAGAATTTGATGGAAAGCTATCTGCCCTTTCCACTGGATACAAAACTGTACTCTTCCTGGACATCAGATCTGCCACATGATGGTGATACAGTACTTTATACATCCTATATGTACCAGATTTCAGGCATCCTGAAGCGTTATGAGGCATTATTTCCGAAAATCTACCGCCTGAATATCCCCAGAAGGTTAATGACTGCATCCAAATTTTTGATTAAACCGGATAATGATGAACTTAAAAGGGCTTTCAACATACTGAATAGCATAAAGTCCATGCTTTCAGGAAGCAATTTAACATTTGGTTACCTCTATGACCAGGAGCCCTACTCCGGTGCATTGCTGCTGGAATCTGGATTTATCAATGAATATAAGGAATACGGCAAAAAGCTTTACAATTTTTTCAGTGAAAGGGGCATAAGGCAAATTATTACCGTTGATCCCCATACAACAAACGCCTTAAAACGATACAGGGATTTCATAGACTTTGACATTGAGGTAAAAAATTATCTTGAACTTGTCAATTTCAGGGGCACCGGCGAATATGTCATACACGATTCATGCCTCTATTCCAGGGCCATGGGAATGTACAGCTCAATAAGGGAAAAAATAAGCAATTCCGGAATATCGGCAAGTGAAAATTACCTTGTAACCGGAAAGGAAATGGGGAGCTGCTGTGGAGGACCACTATCACTGGTTTCAACGCAGGACAGTGAGGATATATCCAGATCACGGGCCGAAAAACTGCTCTCAGTGAATAAAAATGTTCTGGTGATGTGCCCACTGTGTTATCAAAATCTTGCACCATATGTAGGCAATATAAAGGACCTGGCAGAGGTGGTTTCATGAACTATGAATGGGACGTTGCGGTAAACAGGGCAATTTTGAATAATGCGCCGAAGGTGCAGAAAATTCTGGATGAGAACCCGTATATAAGGGATGTTGCAGCAGAGCTAAGGAAGACAAAAAACATTGTGCTGGACAACATTGACTCCTACATTTCAAGGACGGAGGAGAGTGTTAAAAGAACTGGAGGGCATTTCCATTTTGCAAAGAACAGTGAGGACGCCATGAAAATTGTCCGGGAAATTCTTGAAGAGAAAACAAAGATAGTTCTCTCAAAGTCCAACGTCCTTTATGAGATAAAATTAAGGGAGATACTGGAAAAGGATGGAAAGGACATTTGGGAGACAGATCTTGGAGAATATCTTGTTCAGATAAATCATGACATGCCTTCGCATATTGTGGCTCCTGCCATCCACCTTACAAAGGATAAAATAGGAAAGCTCCTGAACAGGAACCTGGACAGCAGCATAAATGAAAATACCTCAGCTGAAGAAATGGTCAGCAGGGTAAGAAAATTCCTTATGGAGAAATACCTCGGTGCTGAGGTGGGCATCACAGGTGCCAATGCCATAGCTGCAGATACAGGATCTGTCCTGCTAATTGAGAACGAGGGCAATATAAGAATGGATACCGTGCTTCCCCAGGTGCACATAGCCATAACAGGAATAGACAAGATAGTTCCAACACTGAAAGATGCCTTCAATGAGGTCATAGTTCAGGCATCCTATGCGGGATACTACCCACCGGCATACATAAACGTTACATCCGGCCCCAGTGCCACAGGGGATATAGAACTTCAGCATGTTTCCCCTGCTACCGGGCCAAGGGAATTCCATTTAATAGTTCTGGATAATGGCAGGAAGGAGGCAATAGATTCTGATATACGTGATTCCCTGCTATGCATAAGATGTGGCAGATGCTATTTCTCGTGCCCATCCTACAAACTTTATGGAAAGGAGTTCGGTGACAGCCCCTATACAGGGCCCACAGGCATAATGTGGTCAGCCATAACAATGAAGAAATATGGCAAATCCATGCTTTGCATGCATTCTGGCGGTTGCCGTGAGGTGTGCCCCATGGATATAGATATCCCCAGGGTAATAGA
>NZ_KI542741.1:4552-6078 GCF_000496155.1 Ferroplasma sp. Type II | reverse complement strand
TACCTTATGTGCCATAGCCCTGGCAGATGGAAAAATTTATGTGCCCAAAAATATGGATAATCCAATGAAAACTGGACTTTTCAAAATATCAGTTGGCAAAATTAGAGGACAAATAAGGGACTACAGGGGAAGCATTGATGGGTCAACATTGGGCATACATATTGTGGAATTTCTTGATCATTATGAGGTTCACGTAGACCGTTTTGACCCTTATAAAAAACCCATAGAACATCTTCTGGTTGATAGTCCGGACACACTTTTAAAAGTCCCATTTTTTTTAAAAATGATCACAAAGAAATAGTTTTTATTTGGTGACATATCTGTTCATATATTGTGTGAGAAATCATCCCCTATTTTTCTATTCTCCTGCGAATCACTATTATGTGGCTAACCATAACCCCTGAGCTAGTTTCCATACACTACATTGCCAGAGAGTAATACCAGCCCGCAAAGTTAAAAATTTAAATTATTTTTTGAGTTTTGCAACAAGTTCTGGTACAACAGTAAAAAGATCTCCAACAATTCCATAATCGCATTCTTCGAATATGGGGGCGCTTTTGTCCTTGTTTATGGCTATTATTGTCTTTGAACCCCTTATTCCCGCAATATGCTGTATCTGACCCGATATCCCCAAAGCTATGTAGAAATCTGGCCTTACTTTCTTTCCTGAAAGCCCGACCTGCTTGTCCTCACTAAGCCATTTATAATCAAGGCAGACAGGTCTCGAACCGGAAATTTCTGCATGAAGTGCCTCCACAAGCGGCATTACCTTTTCTATGTTTTCCTGGCTTCCCAGTCCTCTTCCAATGGAAACTATAACCTTTGCATTTCTTATGTCTGTTCCTGCGGTCTCCTTGCTTTTTACGTTTATTATTTTATAAAGGCTCTTTTCCAGGCTTACATTCCTGACCTCTGAGTTTTTATCTGCCTTCTCAGCATCGCAGATTCCCGGTGACACGGTAAACATTCTGAGGTTGCTTTCCTCCTCAACTACAGTTTTGCCCCCATGAAAGAATCTTTTAGTAATATTTTTATCCTTATTCTCAAAATAAAATATTTCGGGCATGCATTTCATCTTAAGCTTGAATGATAGTATGCCTGCCAGTTCCCTGCCCAGATTTGTGGAAGATATGAAAACAAGGTCATATTTATTTTTTACAATATGGTCTGCGAGGAATTTACTTAAATTGTCCACGAATCCATCCCTGTAAAAGTATACAGTATCTGCTCCATATTCTACCAGTTCTTTATCTTCCTGGGATACTGCGTCAATATCCATTTTTCCTCGGAGATATGTTATAATCTCTCTGGCATTTTTAGGTTCGTCTGAAAACACAAGCGCCTTCATTTTACCACCTTCAATATTTTTGCTATTTCATCAATACCCTTTCCATCCTCGTAAATAATTTTCTTTCTCTGGCTGTCTGGAGCCTTGTCAGATATTATTTTTGTATCATCCTCATATTTAGGATTCCCATCCACAATGTTTATGTTTTTCTTACCAGCCATCATAATCTGCATGACCT
>NZ_KI542741.1:1842-4152 GCF_000496155.1 Ferroplasma sp. Type II | reverse complement strand
TTTTGATTATTCTTCTTTCCATATTGACATTCTGCTTCCATAGTTCATTGTGACCTATTACTATTGTATCAATATTGTTTAACAATGCATAATTAACAACTCCTATTGACAACTTATGGAATAAATCATTTATTTCTCTATTTCTTTTGTCTGTTATTAATTTCATCATTTTTGTATATCTTGAATACTTCTTATTATGCTTGTTCTGTATATCATTTATGGATCTAAGTTTGGAAATCTGCTTATTATAGAACTGATTAATTGATTTGACAACACCGCCCTTAACAATAACAGGATTTAAACCAGTATTGTTTGATATAGATACGATGTTGTCAACACCAACATCTATTCCCATAATATTATTATTTCTTATTAATGGCCCATTAATTTCCTTCTTATAAACTATCTCTATATTATATCCGTTTCCGTGAGGTATAATCCTTACCTCTCTTAAATTAACATTATCATCTACCCTTGTCTTCACCTCTAAATTTATCATTTTTGGAAAATGCAATATTCCATTCTCTATATGGCACTGCTGGTTGGTGAATATTAAAATGAATTCACCATCCTTATCCTTATAATGTGGAATATTTGGCTTTCCCAGAAAATCCTCTGGATGTTTATAGTATTCTCTTAATGCTTTAAAATATGAGAACCACATTGTTCTGAATGTCTTTATTATCCATTGCAGTGTTTGTTTAGGCAAAACATTGTTTTCTGGACTTACATTATTATATAATGTTGTTTCAGAAGGTACAACGTCATTCTTTTTTATCTTTGTCTCTCTGTATATTTTAGAATTCTCAAAGTATTTCTGCCTTGTTATGTAGTCAAATTCATTGAATATATTTTTAGATATGTGTGTAAAATAATATAAGCCGCATTTTGTATGTATTATTTCAGTCCTTGTTGCTTCCATAACCCACCTCAACTGAATGATTCCTTCTCTTTGAATACATCTTCATGGAATAGCAGTGGATCATTGATATTATCTCTTCAAACACCTCTTCTGAATCAAGCTTCGTGCTGCCAATCTCTGAAATAATAACTATCTCTGTTCGGTACTTCCGGAAGAGGTAACTGAATAATTCGAATCCTACCCTGCTCAATCGATCCTTATACGTTATGACTACCTTTTCAACTTTATTGTTCATGATCTCATCAAGCATCTCGAAGAATCCTTTCCTTTTCTCGAATGAGATGCCTGAAGCTATATCCGAATATATTGCGTTTATGGTGTAACCGTTCATGAAGCACCACTGCTTCATCTGATCAATCTGGTTCTGCAGGTCATTCTTTTGCTTATGTGTAGATACCCTTGCGTAGAGAACTGTCTTTCTTTTTACATTCTTGTTGAGTATCTTGTAAACATCCTCTTCGTTGTAATCATACCGCTTGTTAGGCATCACAGTGTACCTGATCCTGCCATCATGTGCATAGACATGAAGCGTCTTTCTGGATATCTGTAACAGGTTCAGGACTTCTTCAGCTTTCATTTCAATAACATATATATTATATGTATATAATGTTATCGTTATCATAGACTATATATTTTTTTTGAATTTCCTATATAATATGGGATATTACAGGAATTTTATCTGATTTTTGGGAGAATTTATGGTATTTTTTATATATAGAATAGTTGCAATAGAAATTTTTATGACAAATTTATTATTTATCAAGATTTTCTTTAAATTCCCCAGACCGCCTTTCTATTATGGCTATGATTTCATCTATATCATCTTCTTGCAGCATGAAATTCTTGTTTATTGTTTTATTTTTATCAATGACTCCCATTGTAAAGCTTCCGAAAATATAGCCCTTGATAAATGCCACAAATTCATCTTTATTTTTAAAATTCCATAATTTATATGTTTCCTTTGAATTAAGCTCAAGTTCATCTATAAAATTTTCAAGGTCTCCTCTCTCCTGCGATTTTAATACCATGAATATAATAATAGATTATAGAATAAATATTTTATGGGAATTAATATGTGATTATCTATATTATAAATCACACTTTCCAGTTGGACATGCAGGATCAAAGGTTGCGTCCAGTTTTAACAGTTTATCAGGCATCTTCATTGTGAGGTCAATTTTTTTTTCCTCATCGCTCTTTTTCTGGTTTGTGCCAGTATATAGCACCTGCTGTGTCTTGCTCCTGTCCCGGTATACAGTTATCCCCTTGCAGTGCAATTCTTTAGCGAGGCGGTATGATTTAGCTATGTCCTCTGGCGTTGCCTCATATGGAAGGTTGATTGTTTTTGAAACTCCAGAATCACAGTATCTCTGGAATGTCGCCTGCAT
>NZ_KI542741.1:0-1792 GCF_000496155.1 Ferroplasma sp. Type II | reverse complement strand
CTGCGTTTTTCTTTGTCCGAATCCTGTTCAACTCCTACTGGGGAATAGCCATCCGCGATCCCTATTATAGCATTTGTATTTTCTGTTTTTGCTAATATTACCTTAAGCGGATTTGCAGTGGCAGCAAATATTGTTCCCACTTCCTGGCTCATTTTAAGTTGTGGTAATATGCTTATGGGAAAGGCATTTTTCAGGAGTATAATAAAAGTATGGCCGGCTGAAATTGCTTTGATGTTGTTTATGCCATAATCTATTAATTCTTTGCTATTTCCCTCATAGCGTATTAATTTATCGCCTGAAGCCTCGGAAAATACTATAGCATATTCACATGCCGGAATTATTGTTTTTATTATCTCATTTATATCTTCAACCGTCTTGATGAAATGGGAATAACCCAGTATAACATTCACGCCATCGGGTTTTTCAATTTCTACGGTAATAATTTCCATAATAACTTAATTGAATAAACAGATATTAATTTATTCCATGTTACTGCCTTAAAAAGTTGAAAAGCATGATTATACCGGCAACTCCTAGGATACTTATAAACATAAAAGGTATTGCAACATCAGGTCCAAGAAAATGGGAAAAATAGTAATATATATAAACGGTGATTCCGCTCTGGAGAATGAAAATTGAACTGAATCCAATAATTTGTGAATATACTCTGGCATGCGAATGCCTGTAACAACCCGCCACGGGTCGCAAACTAGAAGCCACCACAGTATTCTATGGTATTCGTCCGGAAAATCCATAAATTTGTTATTGCCATTACAATTTAAATATTACCATAAAAAATATACAAATTATAAAAAAAATAATTTAAATCTTGGATTTCATATTGAATTCCCCTGCATCCCTTAAAATTTCTGGTTTTTTCATTCTGTAATACAGGGTCACCACAATTCCGCCTCCCAGTATCCACAATATTGTAATTATAAAGGATGCAAAATATGCGTCATTTACCGCACTTGGAGCAGTAAAATACTTAGTGAAGATATTGCTCATGGTAAAGTATACGACTATAAGTCCCACGATGGTAGCTATGGATGGCAATATACCATGCTTCAGGAGATTGAATTTGTCTACCCTTTTTGTGTATATTGTCAGAGATGTGTTTGCTATCATATGAACTATGATTATGGATATTCCAGTACCTGCTTCAAGAACAAATGCGGCACTCAGTGGACCGAAAATAAGCCCCATGACAACATCTAAGACAAATGAAAGCAGTGCCCATATTACAACTGCATTGGCAGGAGAATGATGCTTCTCGTTTATCTTTCCAATGGTTTCCGGGAACACCACATGGTCCCTGGCTGCAGAGTACCACCATCTGCTAACTGCAGTGGCCTTTGAAACACCGTTGGAGAGATAGCTGTTTATCGTGAAGACGATCAGTAGCACCAGGCCGACAGGACCAAGATATCTGGAGAATACTGTAAGTCCTGCATCACTATGTGTTGCAAAACTTCCTATACTGCTAACACCCCATCCAACTGTAAGTGCATAGGCTGCGGGAATCAATGCCACTGCTGTGAGGATCATAGCAATTACTATTGATTTTCCTATGTTCTTTTTGGGCTTGCTTATTTCCTCCGATATGGTTGTGACAACTCCTGAACCGGTGAAATCCAGTATTGAGAATACCGATGCAAACATAATGGATGAAAAACCAATACTGTATGGCCCGCTTACCTCAAATGGTACAACAGAATTGTGTGCTCCTACCCTTATTATTATAATTATAGAGCCAATTAGAAGGAACATAATTTCAAGAAGTCCTGCAATT
>NZ_KI542740.1:0-8124 GCF_000496155.1 Ferroplasma sp. Type II | reverse complement strand
TGAAGCTTCCATATCATTTATTGTAAACTTTGAACATAATTTTATTGGAAAAGAAATATTATTAGAACAGAAAACACAATATAATAATATATTTAGAGGCTTTAAACTGGAAAATAGAAATATTCCGAGAAATGGCTATGATATATATGTGAACGATAAGATAGAAGGAAAAATAACCAGTGGAACTCTATCACCAATACTGAATATTGGTATTGGATTGGGTTATATTAATAAAGAATATAGCAAAACCGGAAATGAAATTTTTATTAATATAAGAAATAATAAGGTAAAAGCGGAAGTTGTAAAACCAAAAATTGTGAAATAGTAGTATTATTATATTATTTTTTAAAATATAATTTATATATATTATATATAATATATTTTTTTAATTATTAATAATAAAATAAGTGTGTCACTTTATAATATAATAATATAAACTTTTATATTTATTTATATAGTATATCTAATTATTTTTATATATATTAATCAATTATAATTTTTTCACAGGATGCCCATATACCTTTTTTACGTTCCACTGGAAATGTACCTCTCCCCCTCCCATAAATAATTAATATAAACCTTCATTATCAAATATTAAATTTTATTTAGAAACATTTAATAATTCTCGTTTAATTTCTATGAACTATAATGGGCCGGTAGATCAGCGGTAGATCGCCTGCTTTGCAAGCAGGAGGGCTCGGGTCCAAATCCCGACCGGTCCATTCTTTATTTTTTTTTGCTCGGCATTCAAAATGATTGGTGGGTTTTCTCTCCAAATTTTAAGGCAGGAGGTCATGAACTTTGAAAGATTAAGCCCATATACCATAGAACTTTCCAGAATCTCACTATTGATGAATAAACCAACTCTTTTTTTGTGTCATTATATGCATAGTTACACCATAAACTCCCGGCTTTTAGGTACATAATTCATCTGAAACCATTTGAAGACATCGGACAATACACATTTTACCAAAGCCTATGGCGGAAATTGATGATTGATTCTACAGAATTTCGTATTGCCCCGGCTTTATCCATCATTTTATCATTGTATGGAGTATCAGGCAATGAATCGTTGAGTATTATCTCTATTCCTTCGTTTACCACTTTTATTTTTTATTTACATTCACAACATCTTTTAAGGGGTGTTTTAAAATGCAGTTTCATTTAATCCTCAGGAAAGCCTTTCCCAGTTTTCTGTCGTTCTCTAAAACAATCTTTGTTATGGGAGATATGTCACAGTCTATCCCAATCTTCTTCAGTATATCCCTGATATCAGAATCAGATATCTCAGCACTAAGCAATCTCTCCACATAGGGGAATATATCCTTCCCTGTAAGTTCAATCTTTGAGTTTGGATTCTTTCCCAGGAAACCAATATATTTCTACACTACCTTGCCATTAACTCGCTTCACATCTACAAGTTCCTAGTATTCTCCATGTTTTCTTTTAACCTTTCTCGGTATTACTGTCATGTGTTAAAAATATACATAATACACTAATTAACCTTTTGACACCCTGTGTTTTCAATAAGAAATGATATAAAAAAGAGAAGTTTTCATGACGCTAGATTTCCGCCATAGGGAACATCGCAAGATTGAAATACATACGTTTTATTCAACTTCATGTATGAAAATGACCATTTCGAATGGCCTTCATTTGGGAGTTTTCCGTTTAAAAATAAATATTTACGAATATATCACGGTAAAAGCAACAAACAGCATTCAGATATTCCATCCATTGCTGTATTTAGTTTACTAAAAGAGCTTGATTTGATAGAAAAACATTCTTCAGGATACGACAATTTTCGACAACAGGCATTGGAAGAAGTGAAAAAATGGAATGAAGCATTGCCTAAAGAAATGGAAATTCCCAAAAATATGATTAGTGCCTCTCTGAACAAATACTACTGGGGACAGTCAAAATATAATAACATGCTGGGGTTAAAGATAACAGTGAATTGGAAAAAATTCTTCGACTTTCTCAAAGAACGATCTGAGGATAGGAAAAATATCTGGAAGACTTTTGGGTATATCTACAATTGTAGAGAATTGTTTACCCAACGTTCATTGGAGGACCAAGATAAATTTAAAGTACAAATGGAAAAATATACAGGGCAGGTGAGACAAACTGCCTCCACTCACATAAATTTAATCAACACCTCACTAAGTGAGTTGGAAACTACTACTAAAAACGCCATATCGAAAATCTATAAAACCGTTATTAAAATTGCAAAGAGAGATAAAAAGGAACCAGCTTATATGCTTTACACACTCATTTATTTCAATGAGTTGAGACTGAAATATAAAACGCTAAGATCCCTAACACAAATTGGTGACTTTTCGGCATGTTTCTCTGAAATGCGAAGGATTATTGAAGGTCTTACCACACATATGTTTTGGGACCAACTGGAGCTGAAAATTCTTAAAGTGGATCAGAGAGCAAAGGACATACCCCTATTGCTGTGGTTCAACGAAGGCGCTTTTAAAGAGGCAAACGAACTTGGTCTCAATATCAAAGAAGTTTCCAATAAAAAACAGATTCTGGGGAATGAAGTGCTGAAATCCCTTTTGAAAGAAAGTGATTTAAACTCAGATAATACAAAAATCTTCATTGAAAAACTACACATAAATATGTCCATAGCCTCATTTACAATTATCTATGGTAAGAGGTGTTCCATTTCTCCTTTATCAAAATACAATGAGAAGCATTTGAACGACTCTAAATTAATGATAACCATGCCTGATGTAGAATTTCTCAAAATAGGTTCTCAAGAAATTGTCGATGCTTTGACTGTGGCGAGGATTATTGATAGTCAATCATCTATGGATATTCAAGATAGAATTTATAATACACTGAAGGAAGAGAAGCTAATCATAATTCCCCCTCCACCAACATTTCCTCTCCGGATTCTTGGTCGTTCTATCTTATCGAAAGAAACCATAAGTGAATTAAAAGACATGTATAATGAATTTAGCCCGTTCACACATTCCGCATGGGAATCAAACACTGTGTGGCCATTCACCTCGGTGCTGGAAATCATGACCTTTGCTAATAACATGAAAAGATTCACGGAGTCAATGGACAATGCCATCAATGATTTCATTTCCTTTTTTAAAACAACGCTTAATGTTTTCCTAATCTAACCAAAATTACTGATTATAGTTAATTACTAACGTTATCATACTTTTGTGTTCTTTTCCTATACATGGTAAATGTTGAGAGATACCATATTGAGAAAAAGGTGGACGAACGTGATTTGGACAGACTCATCAGCACTCTTGAGAGAAGCACCCGAATTCTGAAGAGATTGCTCTTCATAAGGTACAGATACAACGGTGATTCCGTTGAGGAAGCATCCGAGAGAATCGGAATCATGAAGATGATGGGTTATGATTGGCAGAATCGTTGGAACAAACTTGGATACAAGGGCCTTATACCAAGATATGCCAGAAAGGGGCCGTCAAAGCTGACATCCGATCAGAAAGAACATCTCAAAAACATGCTGAAGGATGGAAACTATACCACCACAAAGGGTCGATCCATGATTAAGAAGAAGTTTGACGTTGATTACACCATGAAGCAGGTATGGGTAATTCTTTAGGGGTGGGATATGCATCATGCAAAACCCTATCTCCGTGATAAGAGAAGGCCACCAGATGCTGAGGACATACTAAAAAAACTTAGGCAGGATTACTCTTCGCAGATCCATAATCGGATTCTTTGATGAAAGCTCTCCACAGACCACTGCCAACACTGTGAGGTTCTGGTCATTCAAGAAACCGGTCATGGTTAAGGATACATCCAAGTACAGGGCCAACACCTTCGGTTTCTATTCCCTGAACGGTAATAGCGTTCTGCAGTTCCATGACCATTCCCGCAAGGAGGACGTTTGCAGGTTCCTGCAATGCATAAGAAGGCATAACCCAAAGCGTAGGATCATACTCGTTCTGGACAATTTCTCTTCGCATCATACAAAGAAGGTTCTAAGAAAGGCCAGAAAACTCGGGATAAGACTTGTATTTCTGCCACCATATTCGCCTGATCTCAATCCCATAGAATTCATATGGAAATCCATAAAGAGAATAATCTCCGAGGCGGAGATAAGTTCAGAGAAAGGAATGAAGAAAGTGATAAGAAAAGGTTTCAAGGAGCTATCATCTAAGGGATCATTCACTAGAAGTTGGATGAAAAAATTCATTTCAAATGTATAATCTATAAGTAATCAACTATAGAACAAAAAATGGCATGTTAGAATTTAACACAAAGGAATTACTGGTAACAGTACTTTTACTAAAATACTCTAAAATTATTTGTAATATTTATATTGAATCTTTAAAATCCCTGCCCGGTATCAATATGATTAATCCCGCCACCATCGCTATTATTGTTGCATAGAGATAAGAATAAAAAGGATCAAAATAATAGAGAAAACCCATCATTATATTCCCGAAGAAAAGACCGGCACTTCTAGATGCGGTGAGTGCTCCCATTCCCCTGCCATGTTCACTTCGTGGCTTGACTATGGTTATTAGGTTAGGTTCCAGTGTGCTTATCGTCCCTACAGCCATTCCAATTAAGACTACTGCAAGGAACATTATAATCACACTTAAATGATATACATATGCCAATCCCAGAACCATTGTACCAATTCCCGACAGTATATATCCTATAAATCCCAGTGAGGGTATTAACTTAATTTTTCTAGATCCCACTATATATCCAAATAGAGCTGATGCAAGCAAGAAAAATAAATAAGAGGCAAAACCTAACGCATCGTTCTGAGCTGTAGCTATTGTAAGTATTGGAAATCCCAAACTATAATAACTGAATCCATAAAGACCGGTTGCCAATATTACGCCATTATAAGTGGAACGCTTGATTTTAGCCCTTGGAATATCATTTTTTTGTAATTGTTCCTCAATTTTCCTTGGTCTTTCTTTAATAAAAATCAATAATATTGTTGCCACGAATATTGGTATAGAAGTTAAAAGGATGACATCTGAAAGCTTCATCTTTAAATGTAAAAGTATAAGGAGGATTGTTATTGATGCTACTCCACCCCCAACATCCAGTGCATTGAGGAATCCAAAGATTCTCCCTCTCGTTGAATCACTTGTCTCATCACTCATAAGAGCTTTTCTCGCAGGAGACCTGAAATTCCTGGACAACCATCCAGTTGTAAATAGAGCAGAGCTTTGAATAAAATTACTTGTGATTCCACTAAGTGAGAGAAATGGTATAAATGCGTTCCCGATTATGGCAATTTTCTTCCTCCCATATATATCCGAGAGCCTGCCTCCTATATATCCAAAAAATGCCCCCAGTCCATATGAAATACCCATAATTATTCCATAAACATAAACTGGTGCATGAAAGTGGAGAACTAAAAGCACAGGCAATACCGCTAAAACTGCCTGATATCCCATGTCAGAGAAGAATGCGGAAAAAGATATTAACAACACATTCCTATTAATAAAATTATCCATAACACAATGAAAATTATCCTTTCTATATAAACATTTCATATTTGTTCTCCGACTGTTAAATCTGGTAATTCCTGATTGAGGTTTTGTTTATTCAAGATCAATAAACAATTGGCTTTATCATAGGCTACAGGTTTGATGGAAAGACTCCAGGAGAACGCAATAGTTCCAACAGGAAGTTTATTGGTTATTTAGACAAATCATAATACGGCGAGTTCTTGATAGTATCATAGACCAGGATGTTAGTGTCAATTACGGCTTTCATTCTATGTTATCCCCGATCTATTCTTAATTTCAACATCTGCGTCCAAATTTGCAAATTCTTCCTTAACTCTGAAGGATAGCCTCTTCTTACCACAACCAGTGTGACTTTTTCTTGACTTTAGACGCTGGTTGATTATCTTTGAAATGTTCTTCGTGCTCCCATATTTTTCAACAGACTCTTTCATTATTTCTTCATAAATTAACTCATCAAGGTTGATTGTAATCTTTACCATGATTGATTATCAATATACCAGATAAGCACTTTACCGTTAAATACCATCAACTTCTTAACAATTCAGAAATTCCTACCACTCAAAAAAACCATCTAAGTTTTGACAACACTGAGGTAATGATAACATTTCAAGTCGAATATATTGGCAAAGAAATGGATTGTTGATCATGTCAGAACATTTAATGGATATTAGGCATACTTTCTTCAAATGACTTCACAAAGTCATCAGCTTGATCTTAAGGCGCTGGAACTTGTGGAAGCAGTGGGTAAAAATTATTTGTGAACTCGAAGGATGTCTGTTACACATCACCAAAATATTGAATACACTTAAAGGATCCAAGGAATGCTTTAAAAAGAGTGTGGAACCAGAGGGCTCGTTCTATTAAAAATTCCACCTGCACAGTATTTATATGGCTGTCGTTACCTTAAATATTTGTTCATTAGTAATGAATAATATTGTTCATTAGTAATGAGAAGATTTAAATACACCATTCGCCATAAAAGATTATGATATTAAAGGAATCTCTTAGAGAAGTAGTAAAATCCCAAAGGGCAGACCTAGAGTCATTTGATTATGGTATAGAGAGAGAAGAATTGAGGGAAATCAAAACCGACATGCCCTATGCCCTAATTCTGTCAGGTATAAGAAGATGTGGAAAGAGCACGCTACTTCACCAATTGCTTAAAAAGCTCCCAAATTTCTATTACCTAAACTTCGAGGATACCAGGCTGGACGGCTTTCAAGTCGAGGACTTTGAGAAGCTAGATGAAATCTTCAAAGAAGACTATGGCAAATCTGAATATTATCTATTAGATGAGATACAGAATATTGGCAAATGGGAACTTTTTGTAAGGTCAAGGCTTGACAGACAGAAGAAATTCGTAATAACCGGATCTAATGCGTCCCTATTGAGCAAAGAACTTGGCACTAGACTTACTGGTAGACACATCAGCATAGAGCTGTTTCCGTTCTCTTTTACCGAATCACTCTCTATGTCAAAGAGAAAGGCAAACCCAGCTTCATTCTCGCAATACTTAACACACGGTGGTTTCCCAGAGTATTTGAAATACGAAAAACAGGAGATATTACGCGAATTATTAATGGATATAATACAAAGAGACATTGTAGTAAGACACAAATTGCGCGATTCGAAGATAGTGAAAACTATTGCCCTGTACCTCATTACCAACATAGGCAAGGAGTTTTCATATAATAGCCTTAAAAAAATGTTCAACCTAGGTTCTGTAAATACTGCAATAGCATTTGTTTCATATTTTGAAGACAGCTATCTGCTGTTTACTGTGCCGAAATTTGATCACTCATTTAAAAAACAGCTAATTAATGCTAAAAAGGTATACTCTATAGATAATGGCCTTTCCACTTCTAATTCAGTATCGTTTTCTTCAGATTTTGGGAGGATGCTTGAAAATTCTGTATTCCTGCATCTCCGTAGGAAATACAAAGAGATATTCTACTTTAAAGGAAAAGGAGAATGTGATTTCTTAATAAAAGAACAAAATAAGATAAAAACCGCAATACAGGTCTCATATGAGTTAAATGAAGAGAACAACCAGAGAGAATTCGGCGGGCTTCTAGAAGCTGTCAAAAAGTTTAATTTGTCAGAGGGGTTGATACTCACATTTGACCAAGAAGATAAATTCATAATTGATGGAAAGCATATAATAGCTAAACCTGTTTGGAAATGGATGATAGAACGCAATATATAATACTATATTGGCAATGCACAGGCCACAGATAAGACGCAACGATACCCACAGTCTTAATGATCTGAAATCTTTTAACTAAAAGCTTTACCAAAATCTCCCGATGCGGAAATATGTCTGGAAAGATTGGTGAAAAGACAAGATAAAAACCATTCTAGAAGAGCTGAAAAATAACTATGAGGTTGGCATGGTGAAATACCTCAGGGATGGCAATCCAATTGTTATGTACTACTCAAAAAGTTTGAATTTCTCTAACTTGCACACAGAGTCAGACAGTTGATATCCCGAATGAGCCTGGTGTAATCATAAACAGGATACCTACAACTGGAGAGAGAAGGATTTGACTAAGAAACCTATTTCTTCATGGTAGAAATCGAGACAAGTTTGAAACACAGCTTGGAAAACTGAAGGGGATCCTCA
>NZ_KI542739.1:1950-4573 GCF_000496155.1 Ferroplasma sp. Type II | reverse complement strand
TTTCATATTTTGAATAGAATATGGGATGATCCTGGAACATGAAGTGTTTCTCCCCTTTCATGGAATAATCTATAAGCCTTGAGTTCCTCCTTAATGGTATTATGAAGAATATTTTCATGGCATCAAGAGCCTGGACATTCTTCAGGGAATAGAAGCCGGTATCAGCCACTAAGACTATATTCTTCGATCCGGTTTCTTCCATTGTTATCTTCAGTGACATCACACTGTTTATTGATCCTGGAAGTATCCTGAAATATACCGGTGCATCATGCTCCAGTGAGAACAGGAAGAGCAACTGTACCTGGGGGAGGTACTCCTCCATGCTGTTATGCCCAAGTGTGGCGGATATTACGCTCTCACTCATTGAGAGCACATGTGTCAGGTCCACTGCAAGGTATCTCTCATCCCTCATGAATGATTTCATAAAGTCTGTCACTGACTTCCTGTCAGTGCCTATATTCCTCAGCATGTCACCTAAGACATCTGGTGAGACATGCGCATCCTTTACTGTTTCAGACAAGAATGATGTCCTGTAATAGAAATCAACGTTTTTCATTGGAGATACATGGATAAGGGTGCGCCGTCGAAGGTGAATAATCATGAGTGAAAGTCTCAACATAGGAAAAACCGAAAACTATGAAGCGAGGGTCAAGGGTGGACTGGCAACAGTTTCATCTGAAGCAGACCGACAACGGGAAATATGGAACCTCAGTATGAGGCTCAGAGATCTCTACGCGAAGCCGCAGGCTTGAATGTGAGTGAACCTACAAGTAGCGTCGTAATATGTACCTCCAGTAATGGAGTGAAGGAATGTGCCGATCCTGTCCATGTATGGAGAAGGCAGTACCAGATACCAACAAATTCGGTAGGGGTATCTGGACATCCCGGCGTAGCAGGGCTTGCATGCGGTGAAGGTTATTCAAGACAAGACGGGAGATCCCATATCTTTCCTGTGAGAGGGATGGAATATATGGTTGTAAAGAACCCAACAGCGGGTTTCTACCATGTATTTCACAACCCGGAGGTAAATCCGGCTATAAGCAGAAGCGAAATGCCGGATGATGAAGTATGGGAAGTCAGACCGGATAATAGTAGCGATGAATTCTCTGTAATGGAGATGGATGCAAAGTGTCCGGACTTCTGCGAACGTTTTCCAAACAGTTCATGGCTATCAGAGTTGCCTGAACGTAAAAGGGAAGGTATAGAACATGAATAACAAAGATAAGGTCAGTGAACTATGCGGAAAACTATACGACATAGCCAAAGCAGAACCAGAAAGAAGATTCCATTCTTTATACGATAAGATACAGAGAATGGATGTGCTGGAAAGAGCCTGGGAATCAGTCAGGAAGAATGGCGGATCACCGGGCATAGATGGAGTAACCATAAGAGAACTGAAGAAAGACGGAATAGAGCCACTGTTAACAGAAATACAGTCAGAACTGAAAGCAAGGACATACAGACCATCGCCACTGAAGAGGGTGTATATACCAAAGGCAAATGGCAAACAGAGACCCCTGAGCATACCCACAGTAAAGGATCGCATAACACAGACAGCCATCAAGATCATCATAGAACCCATATTCGAAACACAGTTCGAGCTGAACTCATTCGGTTTCAGACCGGATAAGTCTGCCCACAATGCTGTGGACGAGATCGTGAAATACCTTAACTTCGGCTGTGAGAACATCATAGATGCAGATATAACTGCATGCTTTGACAACATCGATAAGCACAAACTCATGGAACAGGTTGCAAAGAAGATATCAGACGGGGCAATGCTCCACATTATACGGCAATTCCTTGACGCAGGCATAATGGAAGACAATGAGGTACACACACAGGACAGGGGAACGCCTCAGGGTTCTCCCCTGTCACCATTACTTGCCAATATATACCTTGACCAATTGGATAAACAATGGAAATCTTCTGGATTGCAGAAGAGATATGGAGAAGATGCCCATCTTATAAGATACGCGGATGACTTTCTCATCTTACTGACAGGCAATCCAACAGTGGCAAAGAAGAAACTTGACGAGATCATGCAAGACCTTGATCTCACAATGAACACGGAAAAGACACGAATAGTAAAGGCAGAAGAGGGTTTCGACTTTCTTGGCTTCAGGTTTGTGAGGCAGTATTCCCAATGGAGGAAGAAGAGGGTAACAAGATGGTTTCCCTCTCCTAAATCCGAGATGAGAATAAGGGAAAAGATCCTGATCCTCACAAATAACAGTGTACGCTCTTTAATGACGCCTGAGGAGGCGAAGGAGATGCTCATCCCAGTATTAAGAGGATGGGGAAATTACTTTGAACACAGCCTAGCATCCAACATTTTCACAGGAATATGGGACTATGCACAGTGCAGACTTATGTATATGTACTGTCATCAGCATAACATACCACGTACATGGAAAAACAGGGACATTCCGGACAGACTCTCAATTATGGATACAAAACCGCATACCTTTCTGGGAAAACGCCATAATACTATGTCATGAAAGCAGTCGGTGAGCGCAATGCGGGAAAACCGCTCGTTGCGTTCGACGAGGGGGCTCTGTGTAACGACAGAGTTCTACTCTATCGCATGCATGCGAATATGAATATCTCCTCCATCAGAAAA
>NZ_KI542739.1:0-1900 GCF_000496155.1 Ferroplasma sp. Type II | reverse complement strand
ACGATTCTCCGTACCATAATAGCTTCAGGTATTGGCAAGGGTGAAATATTCAAGGATAAGGTACCGTCAAGGAACCCAAATTCAAGTCAATACGCATGCTACTATTATGGGCCCTATTATCAGAATCTAAGCTTTAATATTAATGACGGTGGAAGCAAATCAGCCATAGATACACAATTTAACTCAGGAATAAATGTTACCGGTACAGCAGCTTTAAAGCAATTGTCGGCATCTAATGCCAGCATATACAAAAAAGCTGCAGTAGATGCTTTAACTTCATCCCTGGGTCACTATCTTGGGGTACTGGTGAATACAGGCAGTTTAATATCATATTGGGGAACATCTGGAATTTTGTCCTACAATCTGAATGAGGTAAATTCAGGAACAGTATTTGAAAATTACAGGGTAAAGATGCAACAGACCACCATGGTGCCAAATAGGGAAGGCTATGAATCTTACAGTGACATTGAAAGGGTTTCTTTTGGTACAACATGCTATGGAAAATCCGGTTATATGACACTGTCTGCACAGAATATGCTTAAATGCGATGCACCGCCAAGCAATCCCTCCTGTGCATTACATACACACAGTGGTGCAAAGGCATCGTTAAGATTAAATGTTGAACCTGCGTCTGAAATATACGGTCCAATTATATATCAGTCAAACGGATCAACTGATCACATAAATAACAAATCTTTATACATAAAAGATGCGAATAATGGAAATTTCTACAAGGTTCCTATAAAAAATGGTTATTATTTATTCTTCGCTAAACCCGGCACCGAGTATAATATATATTATCACACTAATAATAATTTTAAATTATTGACAACCATAAACGCATCTGATTTAAGTGCTGGCAATAGTTATCATTATAGAATATTCAGTGATGAATTATGACCCTAAAATCCCATTATAAAATAATAATTTCGATTATAATTATGATAATACTTGTATCCTCCTATATAATTGTGTATGATACTATACATGAAAAGCATATGATTTACTATAACGATGCAAAAAGCATAGACCTGAAGTACTTTAACTTTTCAAACAGGGAATTTACAGTAAGTTCAACAGAGAATGATATATATAATTCAAGTTCACATTCAATGAATGAAAATCAGTATCTTAATTCAACCATATATTATCCGCAGGTAAGATATTTGAATTCCGTACGCTTTAATATGAATATACATTTGAAAAATATAAATTCAAAGGATGTTTATGTTAATTTATATACAAACTGTGAATCTACACATGTATATAATTCAACCAAATCCTATTGGGTTGGGGATTATGATTATTTACATTCCATTGTTCCTGTAAATAATAACAATTCTAAAATATCAGTCCGTATAGATGGACTTGTGAATAACAACAATTATTACAATATCTCAGTTAAAGTGTGTGCAAGTAATAATTTCTATAATTTATTCTCCATTAATACTGAGAAGGAGAGTGCAATATACGGTTCAATAATAAATAATACTACAGGTAACACAGTCAAAGTAAACACAACACTATATATTGAAAATGTGAACAATTCCATAATAAACACAATAAACGTTAGAGATGGTTATTATTATTACTTTGTACAGCCATATACAGAATATAAGCTATATTCATTGAATAGTACTAATAACACTCTTAAATTAATAGATACAATAAGCAACAAAAACATAACTTCGGGCAATAGTTATCATTATAGAATATTCAGCGGTGAATTATGAACCTAAAATCCCATTATAAAATAATAATTTCGATTATAATCGTGATAATACTATTCCTGCCACTGATTATCTACTATTGCCCCTATAATAATACATTGTTAAGATCAGATCCACTATAATTCAATATGGGGAATAGGGGATAGACAACGTCCTATTTTGCATTGGAT
>NZ_KI542738.1:19928-21651 GCF_000496155.1 Ferroplasma sp. Type II | reverse complement strand
AAGGAAGCGGACAAATTCGTGGATGAAGTACTTGACCTAATGGAAGTGAACAGAACAAACATTGCGCAGGAGAACAGAATAAGAGAGGTCTTAGAAAGGATACCTAACATAATGATCCTGAAGGACGAAGCACATCACATATACAATTACGAGAAGAGATGGAAGCAGATTCTTATAGACCTTCACAAATCCTTAGAGTCAAAATACGGCAAAGGTTTCAATTCTGAACTGGATTTTTCAGCCACACCCCGCGGCGAGAATGGAGCACTATTCCCATGGCTAATTGTAGATTTCACTCTGAAAGAAGCAATAGAGATGAACATAGTTAAGAGGCCTTTGAAGGGCATGGTTCAGAATGCGACCGAAATAACATCCACCAATGTTGTTGAACGATACAGGGCATGGATCGAAGCGGGTATCAAGAGATGGCAGGAGTACAAAGACGCTCTGACGAAGTTAAATAAGAAACCGATATTATTTTTTCAGTGTCCTGATAACAAGCAGGCTGATCAGTTAAAGAAGTACCTTGATACACTACCTCAGCTCTCAGGCAAGGTTCTTCTAATACATACTGACAGTACAGGGGAAGTAGTAAAATCAGACATCGATGAGGCAAGGAAGTTTGCTCAGACCGTTGATAGTGATGAGAACATCTACGATGCTATCGTTAGTACTATGATGCTTAACGAAGGGTGGGACGTTCGCAACGTGAATGTTATAGTCGGTCTGCGATCTTACACCTCGGAAAGAAATGTTCTTCCAGAGCAGGTTATTGGAAGAGGTCTCAGAAAGATGTTTCCGGACGAGAATGCCAGTGTGAAGGATTTTGTAAACGTTCTGGAGGTTATAGGTCCACCAGGACTGATGCAGATCATAGAAGAGCTGGAAAAGGACGAAAATATAACTTTCGGTACCACGAACCTTGGAAATCCGATCAATGTGACAACAATCTTCGTTGATATGGATAAAAAAGAATTCGATATAGAAATCCCTATTCTAACACCTGCAATAGTTGTCAGAGAATTCGAGATAAATGAAGACATAGTAGATAAAATTCCGTCACTTTCCATAAAATTAGAGAATAAAGTTTTCAAAACAACTTACCAGGCTATAGATATGATCACCGGAACAATACAGGTTGAAAGAAACTGGGATCTACCTGTACCACAAGACGTGAAGAGCGTAATCGCATATTACACCGGAAGGATACTCAACGAACTTAATCTCTCCAACATGTTCGCCGATCTATATCCTATTGTGAGGGATTACATACAGAGAAAACTGTTCGATCAGGTAGTTGATTTAGAAGATCCTAGAGTTCTGTTCCAAATTAGCGATCCAGAAGTTGAAAATAGAATCATAAGAATCTTTGTAGAGAATCTCAAAGATCTTGCCTTTACCGAGAGAGAAGCGAGTAAATTCGATAGAATAATGATCTCTGAGACACAGCCTTTCGTCTGGACAAAGAAAGTTTATCAGGCAAACAAGTGCATTTTCAATTACGTTCCTTGCGATAACGACCTTGAGGTAAACTTTTCCCGCTTTTTAGATTCTGCAGACGACGTTAAAGCATTTTCAAAAAATGCGCCAAAGGTTGGATTTTTCATGGAATACAGAGATTCAAATGGAAATCTTAGGTATTACCACCCTGACTTTATAGTTAAGATGGGGGACAAGTATGTGATTGCAGAGTCTAAAGGAGAAGAGGATGTGGATGTAAAAT
>NZ_KI542738.1:18389-19878 GCF_000496155.1 Ferroplasma sp. Type II | reverse complement strand
TGACTTGTCAAAGCTGAAGTTGATTGCGATGGACTTCATTTCATAATTATGCAAACCCGGTGCAACACATCCGGTGTTGCATAGGATTTCTACGAACTACGAGGGATAGTGTAACTATTCTTCTCGCCAACATATGTGTTGAAACGATCGCCACATTCGGAGCACTTGTATCTTGAGACTTGGAAAACATTAAACGTCCATTCTTTGATTGGTTGACTTTTATTTTCTTTTCCACAAATTGGACACTTCATAGCCATGTTAGAGACCATACTTACTTTAATTTTTCTTGATCCTTCATCCGGCGGCTGTTAGAGTTCCTTGAGAAACTCTCCCACATTCCTTACTTTCCCCTTTTGTATGTCCTGCTCGCTTCTTTCCAGCTGATCCATGACATACTCGTTTTCCAAGGTTTCAATAGTAGCCTCAAGACTATCCAGATCAGATTTCTGTATGCTCACGAGTCGTGACTGTTTTGTTGTAGCCATATTATAACACACTATTCTTCCAGATTTTAATATCTTTTGGTAGGCTTCGGCTCAAATTCACCCCGACTTTCAGCCACCCCTCTTTGAGCCTTCGCCAATTACTATGTGCCCTTCGCTCGCCTGCACGCCGAGCACAGGACCCCATGCTTCGACTTCAATCAAAATTCACCCCGTCTTGCTTCCGCAATCCACCCCTCTTTTGATTTACGTCTCGCACTCTTCTTCGAGGAGCCCCTCATTCGCTATGCTCTTTCAGGGTGGTGTCCTGTGCTCGCCGCTCGTGGTGTATGTGTGGTGTTTCACACCACCCACCGCTAACGCTTACACCACTCGGTCTTGCTACGCAAGACTTCCGGCTCGCTTCGGGCACATTATTCTCTCCTGCGGAGTGCAATTAGAGGGGATAGGGAGGGGAATTTTGATCGCACAATGCCGCTTCGCTCAGTGCGGAATTACAGCAATATGAGGGGTTCTCGTGCCGTGCTGCTTTTCAATTATTCAAGTGGTAACAACTGCACGGCACTGCGACCATACCTTTTGGAAAAGGGTAGGCGAAAATAATCCTGGGAATTCCGCAAATCACTTTCATAATCTGCCTCTTAGGCGCAGTTTCATCCACTGTATCACACCCAAGGTAACAAGAGAAAACATAACACTTATAGTTATTCCTATCAGCGATGAAATGACCCACGCTATCTCGCTATTGTGTGTTGCCTGATATATAACGAAACCTAATGTGACCGTCAGAAGCAACACAGCAGTTAAGCCTCCAAATTCTATGATTTCATTACGTTTTTGTTGATCACCAGCAATTTCATAGTTTGAGAAGAGATCTAATTTCCTTTTTAGCACTTCATAATAAAAATCTATAGAGAATTGTTTTTTTGCGATTTCAAACGCGCTTCTAAAAATACCGCCTCCTGAAATGACATCAACGTCATAGAAATCTCTGAAATCAGATATTGCACGTTCAGTTATTTCTTTAATCTCTTTTACTTCCTTTC
>NZ_KI542738.1:0-18339 GCF_000496155.1 Ferroplasma sp. Type II | reverse complement strand
ACCGCACAATGCCGCTCCGCTCAGTGCGGAATTACAGGAATATGAGGGGGTTCTCGTGCCGTACTGATCTCAATTTTACCACTTTAGGTGATATTGCACGGCACTGCGACCATACCTTTAGGTAGGCGAAAACAAAATGAGTGTTTGAATATATAGAATAACTATGTGACGAAGTTTTATCACAAAACCTTGCGACAATGTTATATACAAAAACCAAATGACGGGGTAGGTGAAAATCATGAGATTGAGAGCACTTGAAATTAGTCAAAAGGACATAAAATTTTACCTATGCTCTTTCAGGGCAAAGGATATTGTAGGTATTTACAAAGTAGACACATGGAGAACGGACAACAGGGATGGCTATCAGAGAGACGTTATCGTCAGCAGAGCAAGGGGTTTTGGCAGGTTCATAAGAGAGGGGGGAGTATCTCCTTCTTCCATTCTTTTGAATGTTAGGGAAAATGGAGTCCTCTCATACAGGGACGGTTACCTGCAGATCCCTGATGAAACGCCCTTATGGATCGTGGATGGCCAACATCGAGTTAAGGGACTTAAAGAGATGATTGAAAACGACGGGCATATAGATCTAGGGGAATTTGAATTTCCCGCAGTAATTATGAATTACCAGAATCCTTACGAAGAGGCCAAACAGTTTGTTATAATCAACAGAACTGCGAAGGGCGTGAGGTCTGACTTAGGAGAAAGATTCCTTCAAAGAGCTATTGAAGAACAAGGAAGAATGAGTGTCTTGGCAAGGGAGGGCCTGCCTTCATCCATTCTAACAGGAGTAGAATGGAAAACGAGAGCAGTTAACATAACTGACAGAATGAGCACTATGGAAACTTCCGTATGGAAAGACCTGATCATATTTCCAAATGAACCAAAAGGCGATAAATTAGTTAGTCAAAAGGCATTTTCTGATTCCCTAAGACCTATCCTAAACGACAGGCTCTTCGAAAGGCGTACAGATGACGAAATTACTCAGATACTCATTAACTACTGGAACGCCATAAAAGAGACTTGGGCAAAGTGCTTCAGTGATCCAAGTTCGTACGTTGTTCAGAAATACGCTGGAGTTTTTGTTCTCCACAAGTTGCTTCCGAAGGTAGCACAATTCTGTCCTACAAAGGGTGACAAAATTGTTCTTACTAAAGATTCTTTCTTGACTATTTTTAATAAACTCGCTCAGAAGGACCAAGGGAATGGCAAGAAGTTTGATGAGGATATTTGGGCAAACAGAGGCAGATATGGAATGCTCGGGACAACTATGAAGTCCGTATCTCTAATTACAGACGATCTGTCGGACGCGCTTGAGAATTCCTTTGGATCTGGACAGGATATCGAGTTGTAATCAACTCGGTTTCTTATTTTGGAGGAATGTATGTCTTGTGGTTTTCTTTCCGGATTTCAAATTCAAGATAATTTTGTGACTGATCCAAAAGAAGGCATCAACTATGAGTTCAAAGAAAGCTTCAGCTGGGGAAGCAAGGAACAATATGCAAAAATTATGTCGTCTTTTGCAAATTCCTCTGGTGGTTGCCTTATTTTTGGTATCAAGGACGACGGTTACATTATTGGCCTAAACAATAATAATTTTGAAAACAAAGATTCCGCTGAGATTAGTTCATACTTAAATTCCGTGTTTTCTCCGGCAATAGCCTGGAACAAGTCTGTTTGTGAGTGTAATGGTAAGAAAATTGGCGTAATACAAGTAAGAGAAGCTGTAGATAAACCGATAATCTCACACAAAAATGTACAAGAGATAAAAGAGAGTGATATTTTTTATAGGTACACAGCTCAAACTGGGAAAATAAGACATCCAGAGCTCAAGTCAATAATTGAAGTGGAAAAGAGGAAGTATGGTGAAAAGTTACTTAATAGTCTAAAAATGATTGTTGAAAAGGGTCCAGAAACGGTCAAGCTACTTGATTTAGGTGAACTGGAAGGGGCAAAGGAGGATACGGTATACCTTATAGATGCTAAAAGTTCAGATTTGGAAGTGAAAGTCCATGAGGCATCAGAAGGTGAGAAGGCTGAAGGCATCGGTTTGAAAATAGTAAAGATTGAAGGCAAGGCAATACCTGTTACCGTTACGGAATTTGCTAACATAAGCTCTGAACTGATTATTCATTCATTTCTAGAACAAGAATTACCAAGTAGTTACAATCCAAAAGGATTCATAGAGAGGCTTCCATATGAAACAAGTGGTCTCGTGCCAATATACTTTTACATAACGAAGGCTGGGATGAGTATGGATGAGGCCGTTGGGATAATAAGAAATGCAAAATCGACGACGCGCGGAAGATCAACTTTGATCAATCGCCTAACAAAGAAGGAGTATGATTTTAGGACACATACAAACAGTTATTCGCTAAAACAGTTAATTGAGGGCGAGATCAAGATCGAAGAGGTCAAGCGATCCAACGTCAAGTACACTCTTCGAGCCATTCGTTCAGAATCCAAAGACTATCTGTTACAGAATTGGGGTATTATAAAGATGATTGTCCGTTATGCATATGATAATTTCTATATGGACCCCGGGATGCGTCAGGACCTAAGATTAGCCATTTGTTTCATGGACAAAACACTATATTCGAAGGGTGATGAATTCACGAATACCTAAGATAGCTTCGAGGCATCTATGGTATTCCCTTAAAACTTTAATCAAATCCCGACCGGTCCATTTTTTCAGTATTTTCAACCCTTTAAGAATTAATAGTTGAAATTGTGTTTAAGTGGTAGTATATGTTATGCATAACCATAGATAATGGTTATATATGACCATAAGATTTAGTCATCATGACCCAAACTACCATACAGGTTTCGACAGAAACAAGAGAGAAACTAAAGAAACTTGGAAGGAAAGGGCAAACTTATGAAGAAGTTATAGAGAACCTCATAGAGATCAGCAAGAAGGCTATGTTTTTCAGCGAACTTGACAGAATAGCCGACACAGAGGAATTTACCCCTCTTGACGACCTATAAAATTCTAGTTTCAAGTTCTGCTTCCAAAGAATTCAAAGATCTGCAGAAGAAGGAGCAGGGGAGAATAAGGGAGAAGCTGAAAGAGCTAGCAGAAGATCCTAACAACAAATCTAACAGGCTCGATACAAAGAAACTTTCTGGGGATAGACACTCATATTTCAGAATAAGGGTTGGAAATTACAGAGTTATCTATTACCTCGAAGAAGAAACGATAAAAGTTGTAAGAATTGCAATAAGATCTGATGCATATTCATGGTTGGATTGACATTCGGAAAATTGAATCATCATTAGTATTCCCTTAAAACATTAATCAAATCCTGACTGACCCTTTCCTTGATCCAAAAATAGCGCTTTATCAATTTATCAGTTAGAAATTAATCATAAGCATTTTTCCTGTGACCTATTTTTATCACCAGAATGAGTAACTCTGAGTTTTTTATCTCGTATATTGCCCTATAATCTCCGATCCTTAGACTCCGCAGTCCGGCCAAGACGGCAGTGAGTGGTTTTCCTGCCTCTGGATCGTTGCCTAGAGTTGTTAGTCTCTTAACGATCCTGCCTCTTACTGATTTGTCACATTTCTTTAGAAACGTTTCAGCTTCAGAGGTAAGGTACACCTCATAAGCCAAGTCTACTTCAGCTCCTTCCTTACTTCACTAAGCGGTCTTATCCTACCCGCTTCAACGTCCTGAATTCCTCTTTCTATTCCTTTCAAAAGTTCGGAGTCCGAAAGTATCTCAAGTGTTTCAATCAATGTCTCGCGACTCACGTTCTCTGGAGATGAAGAATTTATTAATCTTGAAATAAGTTCATTATATGACTCTCTGCGATGAATCTTTAGGGTGTCAAGCTTGGCTTTCACTTTTTCATCTATCTGAATGGTCGTTACCATAGTTAGCAATAGTTATAGATAGGTATTAAATTTTTGGTTCATTCCTATGGCGGAAATTGATGGTTGATTCTACAAAATTTTCTATTTTCCAATGGTTGAATTTCCTATTGCCCCGGCTTTATCCATCATTTTATCATTGTATGGAGTATCAGGAAATGAATCATTGAACATCATCTCTGTTCCTTCATTTACCATTTTTATTTTTGATTTGCATTCAGGGCATCTTTTAAGGCCTGTTTTAAAATGGAGTTTCATTTAATCCTCAGGAAAGCCTTTCCCAGTTTTCTGTCGTTCTCTAAAACAATCTTTGTTATGGGAGATATGTCACAGTCTATGCCGATCTTCTTCAGTATATCCCTGATATCAGAATCAGATATCTCAGCACTAAGCAATCTCTCCACATAGGGGAATATATCCTTCCCTGTAAGTTCAATCTTTGAGTTTGGATTCTTTCCCAGGTAACCAACATACCTGGTCACTACCTTCCCCTTTACTCTTCTAACATCAACAAGCTCATAGTATTCCTTCCCACTCTTGCTCTTATGTTTTCTCGTGGTTATTGTCATAACTGGTAATTACGTAATACAATATAAACCTTTCTATACCCTGTGTTTTCAATAAGAAATTATATAAAATAATATTATAGCATCAACTGTATATAATTGCCATAGAACTGAGGGAAAACATTAAATGCTCCACACACATATGTGTGTGTGAAAACAAATGGGAAGCAGGAATATTTCCATATCCGATGAGGCCTACCATAAACTTAGGGACATTAAGATGAAAAATGAGAGCTTTACAGATGTAATCAACAGGCTAACCAATAAGACAAGTATACTTGAATTGAAGGGACTTCTCTCTAGTAGTGAGGCAGATTCGGTTCTTAATAGCATAAAGGAATCGAGGAAACTAAGCAGGAAAAGACTTGGGTCTGTTGCAAGTGAGTTCAATAAGAAATGATAGCTGACACCTCGTTTATTATTGATTTAATGAGGTCCGACCAGGGGGCAATTCAAAAGGCTCAGATTTTGACACAAGAAAACATACCAATCTCTGTAAGTGCTGTTACCATTTTTGAGATATATGTCGGCATTTCCCTCAGCATAAGACAAGGCGAGGAAAAAAGAAGAGTTATCAATGTGATGGAGGGACTTCCTATAATCCCTCTTGAAATGGAATCTGCGGAAGAAGCGGGGAAGATATATGCCGAAAGACGCAGATCCGGAATAACCACGGACCCAGAAGATGCCATGATTGCAGGAATTTGCAAATTTAAGAAGGAAGCTCCACTCACTAGGAACACCAAACATTTTTCTGGCATAGACGGTGTAGAGGTCGAAAACTATTGATAGACTTGGTTGTGTATTAATCCATCAACAGCAGTTAATGACGTTCAAAGGTTGTGACCAATAATAACTCGCTGAAGAGGCGGCAAGATTTGTGGTATTCCCTTAAAACTTTAATCAAATCCCGACCGGTCCATATATATACAAAGAGATTCAAGCCAAAAAGTTAAGCAATATTATTCTGCTTAGCGCATAGGGAAAGGAGAACTTAAAATGATACGTTAGAATCCAAAGAAAACATTAGATTGCTTTTATCGTTATATAATTTCATCGATTACTGTTATGTCCTTGACCTTTTTGAAAGCCTTATCGTGTGTGAGAAGTACGCCTGATCCCGAAGCCTTCATGGTAGCAAGAATTACACAGTCCCTTGAACCCAGACCCACACGAGCATATGTTGATAGGAAATTAATAGAGGAATGCATAATGGTCGATGAAAAATCGATCAGATTGAGAGTCGAGAGATTTGTTATCGTCTTCATCCTTTCGCTCAAAACTTTGGGTTGAAGGGTTCTAAAATAGTGGGCAACTTCCATCAAGGTTACAGTGCTGACCACAACAGCACCCTGGATCGCTGCTTGCATCGCGTTGTCAACAAATTCATGTTCCGGTAATCTTTCATCAAACCAGTAAATCCAGTAGTTAGCATCTACATACGATAATGGCATTAAGGCTTCACCCCCAGATTCGCTTGAGGTCCATAGGATCACTTATGGGCACTTTAGATCCTTTCTTGATGAATCCTCTCATCTCGGCACGAAATTCTTCAGGTGATACGGACTTTTCAATTATCAGTTTGTCAGATTCAATGTACATTTTCACCTTCATTCCACTCTTAAGTCCCAGCGAACTCCTGACATTTTTCGAGATTACAATTCTTCCCTTTTCATCTATCTCTGTCTCTTTAGTCATTCCCACTTCATTTCCCACATATCAAATCAATATGTAAATATTTCGATTAGGTTGCACTTTATCACATAAATCGATTGAATCCTGGCCGGTCCATTTGAATACTTCATCAAATGCTCAACTCTTAAATTTGGGAATAATCCATGGTAGTAGAGACGAACACTCAGGAAATGTGGGTACTCCGATTTCGTGACGTTGGTGATTCAAACTCCAGGAAATCCTCCAACGCAAATAGATTCACGAACGGATTCAACTAATTTTCGAGTTTCCATGGTCTTGACTATAGAATCTTCCATATGGCACCACAATAAAACTTGGTCAATTATGAGTTGAAGAAAAGGTTTACATATCTTTTCCCAATGAATTGCCATATGGCGATACACGAAAAGAAGGAGTTCTTCGAGAACCTCACCATGAGTGACCTTGCCCACTGGGCAGGTTCCGACGTAATGTCCCGTGGGAGCATTTACCAGCATGAGGGGAGGGTACACAACCTTGCCTTTGGGCCCGATAAAAGCATTGTGGCTTGGGTAATCGGCATCCGGCAATATGCTACCTCTGTGGATGTAAAAGATGGAGATCTAATATCGCAATGCAGTTGTCCCTATGGTGAACGTTGTAAGCATGCCGTGGCAGTAGTACTGCAGTATGCAGAGGATGTGAAAAACAAAAAGCTGCTGGAAACCGTGGATGAGAATGACGAACGTTCGATTATTCTGAAGGATACTGCTTCGGGAACTTTACCCGGCCCACTTGAGCGTGACAAGCCCTATGATGAATTGGGTTCCCAAATCGACACACTTTCCTTGGAGGAGATCAGAACTATCGTGAAATCCATAGTAGACCTCTACCCAGAAGCACGCAAATACCTGACAGACAGATTTCTCCTATCTTCCGGGAATGTGGATAAGATAGTTTCTGCCACGGAGCGTGAAATATACGATCTTGCTTCGCAGCCCGCGTGGACAAACTATTGGGATAACATGGAAGAATTGCCCGATTATTCCGAGGTAAGGAAACGCTTTGAACTTCTTCTTTCTTCTAGTCATACTGAGGATGTCCTGAAACTAGGAAAAATCCTTCTGAAGCAGGGTACGCAACAGTTGGAGGATAGTAATGATGAGGGAGAAACTGAGAGTGAGATTGCGTCTTGCATGGACATCGTTTTCAAGGCTCTCTCGCTCTCAAGCATGTCCGCTGCGGATAAAATGGAGTGGGCAGTGCGAGCGGAACTGGGGGATGAGTTCAACATAACACGTGGATCAAAAGAGTTCTGGCTACATCACTTTGAGCCATCGGACTGGAGTGCATTAGCAGATTCCCTGATGGCCATGTTGCTAAATACGGAGTCAGTGGGTTTGCATTCATATTCGGAGGGATATCATAGGGACCGACTGACAGACTGGATAATCAAGGCAATGGAAAATTCAGATCGTGGCGCTGAGGCCCTCTCACTGTGCAGGGAAGAAGCTGATAGAACACACCATTATGCTCGCCTTGTGGAGAAACTTATCAAGGCAGGAATGCATGACGAAGCGGAGGAATGGATACGCAAGGGAGTGGATGAGACTGTAGACTCGTTGCCCGGAGCTGCCGGAGAACTGCTGGATCTTTTTCAGAAGATTAAGGAAAAGGAGGGCGACTGGCTAGGTGTTTCATCATTACTCGCTGAGGAATATACAGTACACCCCAGAGTCGAAACGTACGGAAAGCTGAAAAAAGCATGCAAGGAAGCCAGAGTTTGGTCACCTGTTAGGCAGCATATTTTGCGCTTTCTGGAGACAGGTATACTTCCGGGAACAGAGGAAAGGCCGGATGATAAGAATGTGGTCGATGCCTGGCCGCTGCCAAAAACTGGCCTGAAAACACCCAGAGATCGATTCATACGACATTTTCCTATGTACGATCAGCTAATTGATGTTGCGATCTATGAGAAGATTCCCTCGGAGGCCCTGCGCTGGTATGACCTATCTCTGATGAACCATGCTGAGACACAGTACCCCTGGAATTTGACTACTAAGGAATTAAGGGTTGCGAGAGCTGTTTCTGGGGAATTCCCTGACAGGGCAATCTCTATGTTCAAACAACTTATCGAGGGGGAGATCGCTCAGACAAACAAGAAGTCTTATGAAGTGGCAGTTGGCCATCTGGCGGAACTTGGAAAGATAATGCAGGAGAAAGGTAGGAAACGGGAGTGGGAAGCCTACATCTCTGAGCTGAGGCAGTCTAACCTCAGGAAGTCGCGCTTCCTCAAGACCCTTGACACGATCAGTGGAAAGAGGATAATAGATCTGTGAACGCCGCCAGCAGGATAAGACACCCTATAATATCTCTCTCTGAACTTGACTTTCGGCATGTAAATTTGTGAAATCGGCTGTAATAGCGGATAAATGTGTGAATGTGTTGGTACGGATTACTGTCGTTCATCAATATACTTCTATGAGGCTCAGGATAAACACTGTGCAGAGGGGAAAATCAGTGCTGAAATACGCACAGATCATTGAGAGCTACGTTGACAGCGAAAAGAAGACGACAAGGATGGTGAAACATCTCGGTCTTGTCTGATCGGAAAAGGATATTGAGAGATACAGGAACAGAGATGATACTCAATGATTCATTGCCTGATACTCTATACAATGAGAAGATGATGGATAAAGCCAATGAAGTACGAAATTCAAGCATTTGAAAATAGAAAATTAGGTAGAATCAACCATCTATTTCCGCCACAGGTATAGTGCAAGATTTTATATATTTTTAGGCATTATAATTATTGTAATGCTTATGTTGTCTGCAATACGTGACGTGTTAATACTCCAAAAAGAAAAATTAAACAACAAATCGAGCCAGCCTTACATAAAAAGGATCTTAAAAATAAGCGGGATTAAAAGTGACATGATTAAAGTCATAACCGGTCCCAGGAGGGCGGGCAAATCGTTTTTTGTGACGCACGAGCTAACTAACAATGGCAAATTCGCATATGCAAATTTTGACGATGAAGTACTTGCAAACGCTTCCGACCACAACGAAATAGTTACAGAAATGAATTCTTTATACGATAAACCTGGCCTGTTTCTTTTAGATGAGATACAAAACCTTCCAAATTGGGAACTGTTCATAAACAGATTGCAGAGGCAGGGTTATAACATTGTAATAACAGGAAGCAATTCTAATCTGCTGAGTGGCGAACTTTCAACACACCTTACTGGAAGGCATATAACTACAAGCATACTGCCACTTTCATTAAGGGAATTTATTACATATGATAAACGTGAGCTTACAACCGCCGAACTTAAAAACAAGTTTTCGGAATATGCAAAATACGGCGGCTATCCCGAACCCTTGGTCAAAAGTCTTGATTACAGAGAATATCTCTCTACACTTTTTGACTCGATACTATACAAGGACATAGTAAAACGGTACAGGATAAGAAAATCCAATGTAATTGACGAGTTGGCAATTTATCTTATATCAAACTCCGCAAAAGAATTTTCCTACAACAACCTCGTAAAGATGACTGGAGTGGACAGTCAACATACAGCAAAAAAGTATATAAGCTATCTGAGCGAGGCATTCATCTTCTTCGAAGTGAAACGTTATTCGGCAAAGGTAAAGGAACAGATAACTACAAACAAAAAGATTTATTGCATAGATAATGGCTTTGTATATGCAAAGGGATTCAAAACTACTGAAGAAAGGGGCCGCTTGTACGAAAACCTTGTTGCAATAGAACTCAAGAGAAGAGCTTCCGAAGATGACTTTGAATTCTATTACTGGAAAAACGTGCAACAGGAAGAGATAGACTTTGTTATTGTAAAACACGGAAAAATAGCGGCATTGATGCAGGTAAGTGCTGACGTAACCGAAAACAGGACGAAAGAGAGGGAAGTTAGGGCTCTACTGAAAGGAAGCAAGGAACTAAAATGCACCAATCTCATAGTATTAACCGGGGATTACGAAAGCGAAGAAGAAGTAAGCTGGTTCGGCATAACCGGGTATGTTCAATTTATCCCTCTTTGGAAGTGGCTTACAGGAACTAACAATGTATGAACATAGCTTTGCGACCTGTGAGCATTCCGTTACTAAAGCTCAACTTAGAAAGCTTTTCTCTGTGGTGTATTTTTGTTTAACAATCACTATCCAACACCATCTCTAACTATCTCTATATTTTCGACATAGCCAACGTAGTAGGAAACAGTGCTCATTTTGTTGCTCTATCAATATCTGATAAGGGAATTTCTGTGAACGACGAAGTAAATGAGAAAAAGTATTCCCTTAAAACTTTAAGTAAATCCAGAACTGTTCATTCGATGAATAATCTGTATATCACATTTTAAAGTCAGCCTCGTATTGCATCTCTAGGATTTACCCCCGGATTCCAACCAGAGGATATCATCGTAGTACTCTCTTTCTCTTCTTATCAAGCCATTTTCAAACTCAAACACATCAACGGATCTTCGTGAGAGGATCTCCAATTCCGCAATCACGATTCCTTTATGTAAATCCGAGACCATGTTCAGAATATGGAATTTTGCCGACGTATCCTTATAAGCTCTAATCATCGTTTCGACATATTCTGCTTTTCCAACAATTACCTTCCTCTTGGGAGGGCCATATGAAATCCATTCCACATCAGGAGAGAGAAATGTTTCATACAATTTCCAGTCCCGGTTATTCTCTGCATAGAAGAAATTGACAAGTTTATCTTCAAGTTCATTTTTCTGCATCATGTTTATATCCCCACGGCATGCTTTGAGATTTGAGCTATAGTTCCTCAAGAAAGTCTCTAACGTTCCTGATCCTACCGTTCTTGAGGTCTTCCCCGCTTCTCTCGATTTGGTCCATAATCTCCGTATCTATGAGTGTTTTAATTGTGGCGATCAAACTTTGAAGGAAAGACTTAGGAATGCTATAGGTTAGCTTACTGATCATATACATTCTTCCTGTGTCCTATTCTTAATACCAGAACAATCAACCGTTCATTATCAAGGTCCAGTATGACCCTGTAATCTCCAACCCTGAATCTGTATCCTTCTTCTCCAACCAGTCTCTTGATGTAAGCATCAGGCCTTATCCTGATTCGTTCAAGTGATGTGATTATTCTCTGCCTGGTTTCTCTATCAAGTTTTTTCAGCTGTTTGAGGGACAGGTCCGAGAAAATAACACTGTACGTCAAAGTTCCAGTTCCTTCTTGACATCCTCAAGAGTATGATATTTGCCCTCCCTAATTTCCTGCCTGGCCTGGGCTATTTCCCTCTTTGTCTCTTCATCAAGCTCCTGGGAATCTTCCACAAGATCCCAGATTACTTCTTCGTAAGTTTCCTTTTCATAGATCTTGCGCTTTGCCAATTCTTTTTGCAATTTCTCGCTTACCTGTATTGTCGTAGGCATTTAGAACCACTATACCATATTATAATATACTATAGTATTTATAACTTATGCTCCACATCTGTCAACGCCAAGTTAATTTTCCCCAAAAAAGGCAAGATAAAATTACCCAAAAACGACAATTGAAATTTTCCCATTTCTTTATAGGGATGAGGGAAAGAAGGTGTTCCGTGATGAGAGGTGGCATATGATAAGAAATATGGTGGAAAATGGAATGAAAATATCCAAGAAAATTCCTTAATATTTTCCTGAGATTGCAAGTATTCCCTTAAAACATTAAGCCAATCCCGACTGGTAAAAAAAATACAAAATCAAGATTATTAAGAGCTGACATACTCCCACAGCTAAAACAGTGGATCAAATTTCAATCGCCAAAAATGATCGATTTCACATGCCGTTTACAACCGATTCTTCGGCACCAATATAGTGGGATTCAGAGGTTTTAGAATTCCTGGTTTTCCGGTGAGCATTACTATTCCCATTACAATCTGTTTCTTTCCTCTTGTTGCAGAATTACTCAATAAAACGAGAACCTTATCCTCCATTTCCTGGAAATTTGATGCTGTGAGATCATAGTGGACCGGTGGCATGTAAGGCTTAAGCTCCAATTTTCTCCCTATATTTCTTACGATTGGGTGATCTTCTTGAGGCTATCCCGAATATTTGTATAGTATCCTTCCAGGATAGAAGCCACTAAAGGATCAGACATTTCATCGGTTGGAGGATATTTTTTCAGAGGAGAGATTGGCACAGTATTCTGGTAATTAGAAATATTAATCGAGAGAGGATCAGTATGCCAGAACCTGTAGAGCGATTCATCGCTCATCCGCGAGTCCGGTAGACTGTCACTTTTCTCATTCAAACCTTGCGTTTCAGATCCATAAAGCGCCTTCACAATCTCGTCCTTGGATTTCCCACGAAGTTGAAGAATCATCATTGGATCTGTGTCCAGATTATACGCGAAAACGTAAAAAGTAGCAGATATGTGTTTGCACGGCGTAGCATAATCAGGACAGGAACAATCCATCTCTATTTCGCTGGAGGTTTTCGGGAACAGTGTATATTTCTCTTTGGAGAATACGTTTTCAAGCTCAGGAGGAACCTCACCGGCAAGAAGTTGGGAGACCATCTCAGTGTTGCTCCTAAGGTAAGTTATGATTTTTGCCCATACCTCATCCGGAATAATCGGTACCTTGATTGTTATCTTATAAGGAGTGGATCTTGATCCCTGCACCTTGGATTCAATTAATCCTGGTTTGACACTGATTGAGAGTACCTGTCCGGACCTGGCATAGCTACGCCCCCTCTGGAGCCTGTTGCTCCAACCATAGTGATCCAGAATAGAAATTATGCGCTTCGACCACCACTTCTGGGCAATTTCACCGCTTTTGGATTTTACCCGCATTCCACCCTTTGTCTCTATACGCGATGTCCTTGGGTATGAAGGATATGAACCATAATCGTCTCCATAATACTTGCGTTTGGGCATTACTGATCATCCTCCCATATCTGATCCTTCCTCAATGAGAAAACTTCCTTTAAATCCGAGCCGGACAGAGAAGTTATCCATGACTCATCAGAGGCAGCAACTATTTTGTTCCTCAGAGTGCTCTTACCCTCTATGATCTCGTCTATTTTTTCCTCTATGGTTCCAGTGGAAACGAATTTATACACATTCACGTTCTTTGACTGCCCAATTCTGTAAGCCCTGTCTGTGGCCTGGTCTTCCACGGATGGATTCCACCACCTGTCAAAATGTATCACATTGGAAGCCGCCGTAAGGTTGATTCCAAACCCACCCGCCTTTACTGAAATGATGAATACCATGGGTCCTCCTGGCTCCTGGAACCTCCTCACCATCTGCTCCCTAATACCTCTTGGAGTGCTTCCGCTCAAGAACATGGCCTCATGATTCAGTCTTTTCATGACGTTCTCCTTGATTATCTTCCCCGTTTCAACGTATTGTGTGAAGATCAATACTTTTTCGTTGTCTTCAAGAATCTCGTTCAGCATTTCCAGGAGCCTGAGCATTTTCTGTGATCGTTCAATGCGTATATCCAGATCTCCAGAAACCAGTGAAGGGTGATCCAGGAGACGCTTCAATTTGGTTATTGTGGCAAGAATGATCCCTTTCTTTGCAATGCCTTCGCTATTTTTCAGTGAAGAAATCATACCCTCCACAGACGCCTGATACAACGTGGCCTGTTCCTTCGTGATTGGCACGAAAACTTTCATCTCGTTCTTTTCGGGCAGATCGGATATGATCTTTTTGTCAGTTTTCACCCTCCTGAGAATGAATGGGTTCACAAGCCTGTTGAGCCTGGATGATGCTTCGCCGCTCTTCTCACGTTCAATTGGAAGCGTAAATCTTTGCCTGAAACTGTTTTCGGTGCCCAGAAATCCGGGATTAATAAATTCAAATATGGAACGAAGATCGTCAAGCCTGTTTTCTATGGGTGTGCCCGTCATGGCAATCCTGAATTCCGCCTGAAGTGAGCGGATGGCCTTGCTCTGCTTTGTTCCATAATTCTTGATTGCCTGGGCCTCGTCCGCAATTATACCATCCCACCTTACCTTTGACAGGAAATCCTGATCCTTGGTGAGAAGAGAATATGAGGTCAACACCAGGTCGTACTCGGGAACCACATTGATGAAATCGTTTTCATTTGCCCTCATTGCGCCATGATGGACAAGAAATTTCAGCTTGGGCGTAAACTTCTCGATCTCATGCACCCAGTTGCTTATGACAGATGTTGGGCATATAACCAGCGTCACAGCCTTCTGCCCGGATTTCTTCCTGTTCTGGAGGAAAGCCAGAATCTGAATAGTTTTCCCAAGGCCCATGTCGTCGGCGAGACAGCAACCCATGCCCATATCTACCATGAACTTGATCCATGAAACTCCGTGCTTCTGGTATTCCCTCAATGATCCCTTGAAACCTGCAGGAACAGGAATCTCCGATACTCTTGATTTTCCTTCAATCAGGTCTCCTACCCATCCCTCTCCTTGAAGGTCAACCACGGGAATTGAATCCCGATCAGTTCCCATTGAGAGCAATTCTACAAGAGGTACCTCGTTCTTCCTTGTCTTAAGCAACTTCAGGATTCTGCTGAGTCTTTCCCTGTCAATCTCGATCCACTTTTTACCAATCTGGACGAGGGGTGATTTCAACCTTGACAATTTATCCAGTTCAGACTCAGAAATTATCTCACCGTCAAGCACTATTTTAAGGTCGTATGAAACGAGAGCCTGAAGACCAACCTTCCCAGTTCCGACGCTGGGAGAGGGCTTAGCGGTGACCTTGAGGCCTAATCGACCCCTGTTCTTCCCCCACCAGTCAGGAAACAGGACACCAAATCCCGCAGATGAAAGGGGAACACTGTAGTTGTTCAGAAGATCGTAAACCTCTTCCGGATGTAGAGTTAGTTGGGATGGGGCTGGAACCATCAGGCTCTTCCTGATGAGAGGATAAACAGCCTGAGCAGTGCCTATTGCCTGCAAAAGAAACTCCTCTGGATATTCAGTGAATTTCCTTATTATTGTGCTTGCTTCAGTTCGATGGCCTTTCCAGACGTCCTCCACGGGCAGGATCAGGCTCGGATCACTCTTGGATTGGAGCATGAATTTCAGGACCCACTCCACACCGTCTTCATCAGGAGGTATCAGGTTGAATGCAAGTCTCATTGGGAATTCCGATGCACTTTGGATTCTTCTTGCCCAGCCCGAAATCTTCTGGATGGATAGGCTTCTATTATAAGAGAATCCAGAGTTTTCCCTGGATAGGGAAAGTGCCCACAACATAACGTCGGAGGCGTGCCTGATATCAATTCCTGATACTGAAGACGCCAATAACTTCCGAGCGGTCTTATCTATAATTGTTGCAAAGAAATTCCTGAGAAGAGTTTCCTCGTTCATCTTACCGTGGATGAATGCAAGGCATGAACCGGGCATGCTCCTCAAAATATTATTGAAGAGGTTCTGATCTTCAGATGTTTCGAGAATCGGTATCCATCTGGATTTTAGTTCCGCTCCCTCCTCTGAAACAGAGGGAATGAATTTCATATCCATCATTAAATTAAAAGCAAAGGCACTGGCTGACTGCCAGTATTTAAGATCTTTTCCCATGAGAATTGATCCCTGGAAGTGGGCATGCAATATGAACTCAAAAGCCTCCTCCATTTCCATACCCACTCCTGCTATCTGCCATTCCTTCATACTGATTTCAGGATTGTCTTCACCATCGTATGCACTGATCAACCCCTCCATTTCACCGGATGGGACAGGCCCTACTGGAGAGGATGGAAAGTATCCCTCGACCTTCAGGTTTTTAATTTTGGAACCAGAATGAAAACCAAGTGTGGAGAGAAGCTTTTTTGTTTCTATGGCGGTGCATGAGAATGGATGTACACCTTCTTTCCTGGAACGTCTCCTGGCGGTGGTTTCTGCCCAGAAGAAGAATAACTGATCCGTTCCAACGATTGCATAACTTCCGTGGATCACAAAAATTTCTTGTGCGTTGTTCCTTGTAACCTCAGCGGTCATCATACTCTATCTTTCCTGCAGGTAAACCGATGATACCATGAAAGCCATCTCTGGAGTGCCAAAAAAATTTCCGGTCTGTGGAAAAATGGACAATTCGTACCTTTCGTTGCTGTAGGTATAAAAACAAAAGGACCATTTGTCATCTCCGAAATATCGCAGCCTGCATAGATGGGTGGGCAAGTTAGTGCAGTACTGGATCCATTCTTCCCTGTTTCCTTTCCAATTGTTGGGAGGATCTGCATCTTTGCCATTGGGCGTTTCATAGGCATCCACGTAACAGAATTGTTTCCTGAACCGAAATCCCATCCGTATTGATCTTCCGGGAAACTCATTCCGAGCAAGTTCAGTAATTCTCCTTTCAACGTCAGCCTTCACGGAATCGGGGATAGTTTCTCCCCCCTGGTTTGGATCAAAGCTCCACACTTTTTCACTCATAACTGTTTCCTCCCAAGACTATATCTTACTAAAGCTTCCTGATATATTTAAACATTATCTCATCATTTTTTACGTAATAGGTCTAGATTTATCTTTAGGGTTGACACCAGATCATTTGCTTTCTTTGGTATCTCACTCATGTTTGCTATAGGAGATTTAACCTGCATGAAATGAATTCTGGCATAGCCGGAATTCAGGCAGGGAGAGGGTGAATCAAGATCTTGTGGGTTTGGACCCACTTTCCTATGTTTCACCCTTGATCACAATCGCTAATCAGCAAACTCTTCCCTCTGGGGGAAGCACATAGGTGGATGCGCAGCGATCATTACTCCCCGCAGGAGTGTAGGCTGGAAAGGGATAAAATGTTATCTTGTGGAATAGACACGCATCAAAAGATGCATCAGATTGAGATACAGAATGAGAATGAAAAGGTAATGTGGAGAGGGCAGATATCAAATAACAGGAAAGGCTTTGACACACTGCTTGAGAAGCTTAGAACCATAGAGAGGAGCAACAGGGATAAGGTAAAGGGAATATTCATGAATCCTACAGGCAACTACCATATACCACTGCATCATTTTCTTGAATCCAACGGTTATATGGTGATATATGTGGATCCAAGGGTAACAGATTATGCAAGGAAGATGGCAAATCTCGGAAAGGAGAAATCCGATACTGTAGATGCATCAATGCTTGCTTCTGCACCATGGAAGGATAAGAAAGCATTTGACAGGCATGTGCACAGGAAAGATGCTGTATCGGGATTGACCAGGCTGCACCAATCCGTGACAAGGAATATAACAAGGATCACAAACATAATTGGCAGTGATCTTGCATGCGTATTCCCTGAATTCACGGATATGTTTTCTGATATTGGATCAAAGACATCACTGGCCATACTGGATCAGTTCACCATACCATCCTTGATTGTGAAAGCAGGAACTGACAACCTATTGAATGTCATGCAGAAAACAAGCAGGAACCACTACAGGAAAGATGATGCACAGAAACTGGTTGAACTTGCAAAGGAATCCGTAGGCATACCTGATACAGATTGTGTATATGCATTCAGGATAAGGCAGAATGTTGCAAGGCTGATCTCAGAGAAGAAGCAGCTGAAGGAGATAGAGGAAAAGATCCTTGATCTTACTAAAAATGATGAGAACGTGAAGCGACTGGATGACATGAAAGGTATCGGCCCAATGAATGCAACCGCAATCGTCTCTGAAATTGGTGACATAAAACAGTTTGATTCTGCACTGAAGCTTCAGTCATACGGTGGCAAGGCACCAATGATGTCAGGTTCTGGTGGAAAGAATAAGGCCACAGGGATATCGAAGATAAGCAATTCCTATCTATCAAATTCTGTTTATGAAAGCGCCAGGTCCCTTGTTAATCATAAGAACGAGGAATTCCTGGAGATATATGAAAGGGAGATAGAAAAGGGAAAGAAGAAGAAACAGGCATATATCGTTGTTGCCAGACGCCTGCTTTACTATGTATATTCAATGATGAAAAACGAGAAACCCTACAGGGTCAGATTGCCTAAAAGGGAAGAGGGAGAGGGGGATGCTTCCACTGGAACGTAAGAAACAAGTCCCCCATTGGCAATCCGCAATCGATCCCCCCTGGACCCCAGTTAATCTAATATAGGTGATCTCCCCGCTTTCCATTCTATAGACCTTTATCCTTGAAAGCATGATAAAGGATTAATGCACCCACACCATAGTATTTGGAAACATTGAAAAATGGCACTCTTAGGTATACAAAAATAAAATAGATGTAAAGTCACGTTTCCAGTTGTTTAACCTTAAACTATCCAGGGGATCCTCAGAGTCGACC